>VFKU01000053.1 GCA_009885415.1 Rhodothermota bacterium | reverse complement strand
TTCGGCGAAGTAAGTGATGAGCTTAGGCAGGCCGACGCCGAGCAACACGCCGGCGATGCCGCCGATGCCGGAGAGCAGCAAGGTCTCGACGAGGAACTGGATGACGATGTCGCGCTGACTAGCGCCGACCGCGCGACGGATGCCGATTTCGCGGGTGCGCTCGCTGACGCTGGCGAGCATGATGTTCATGATGCCGATGCCGCCGACGAGCAGCGAAATCGCGGCGATGGACCCGAGCACGATATTGAAGATGCGGGCGGTGCGTTCAGCCGCCTGCAAGAGGCTCAGCGGCACGATCACCTCGAAGTCGGGCTTCTTGTGGTTGATCTCCATCAGGTCGGTGATGATGCGCGAGGTCTCGATGACATCGTCGAGACTTTTCACTTTCACCGTCGCCTCGTGATACTCGACGCGCTCGACCTCCTGGCTGCCGCTGCTGCGCTTCACGTTGATTCGGCCGAAGCGGCTCGTCGCGGTGGATAGCGGAATGTAAACGGCCTTCGCGGATCCTTGCACGCTGGCATTCTTGCCGGCCTTGATCGTCTCGCCGGGCGCGGCGCCGCGCGGCTCCATGATGCCGACGACGGTGTAGTAGTTCGAGCCGATGCGGATCGAGTTTCCCAGCGCGGTCTCGAGCGGAAAGAGGTCCTGCACGACTTCGGCCCCAAGGACACAGACGTTCGCCTGCCGCGCCATCTCGGACTCGGAAAAAAACCGGCCTTTGGCGACGGGATAGTTTCGCGTCTCGGAGAAAATCGGCAGGGTGCCGACGATGTCGCAGTCCACACGCCGGCCGATGTTCCACACTTTCTTGCGGAAGATGCGCCCCGGCACAATCGTATCCACCGTGGGAATGGTCTCTTTGATGCGTTGCAGGTCTTTGTTGGTAATGCCGTATTCGATCATCCAACTGTTACCGCGCGACCCGGTTTCGTCCTCGGGCGGCTTGACGCTGCGCAGGATGATGTTCTGGCTGCCTTGTTGGCGGATTTGCTCCTGCGCCTCGAAGCTGGCGCCCTCGCCCACCGCGAGCATCGCGATCACCGACCCGACGCCGAACACGATGCCCAGCATGGTGAGCGAAGAACGCAGACGGTGAATCCAGATGCT
>VFKU01000209.1 GCA_009885415.1 Rhodothermota bacterium | reverse complement strand
CGCATCTGGGTTTGTGCGGGCGTCACCGCCGCCTGCGTGGTACCACTGCTCTGGAAGTCTATTCGCATGGCCCTATTCCGTCCTTGCGCCCGGGTTCAGCGCTTCGTAATCGTGCAAGGCCAGCCCGGCGAAGTTGCCGTGACCAGCCAGAAATTCATTCAACGTATTGCGCAGCGCCTGCACGCGATCGGGCGTCCACGCCGCGAGGGTGTCCTCCGCGGGCGCCTTGGGCGAGAGCTCAAGCCCGATTTCGAGGGGCTTGTCGAAGGCGCGCAGCGAAGAGTCCGCCCACTGTTTGATCGGATTCTCCGCATTGAAATAGTCCATGAGCGTAGCGCCGTCGAGCAGACCCACGGCGCGATCGAGCAGCGCCTTTTCTTCGGAGCGGAAGAACTTCACGGGCAGGTCCGCCCACAGCGGCAAGGCATCTATATTGGCGTTGCGCGCGGATTGCAGGAGATTGAACCAGTTCGCCTCGAGCGTCGCGCGCGCATCGCCGCCCTCGTTCCAGCCGGGCTGGGAATGCGGTTCGAGGTCGAGTTTGATGCCGGCCAATTTGGGTTCAAGATCCCCGAATCGCGCATTGAATTCTCGTACGCGGGCGACGGCCTGCGTGACGCACTCCGTGCAATTGCCCGTGATCCATTCCGGTTCGCCCAAGAGCGCCCAGGTCTCGATGTTGCGCTGCGCGCAGAGTTCGATAAACTGTGTCAGCCGCTCGCGCGTCGTCCGGTCGGTCAGCAACGCGCCTTGATCGAGCAGGTAAACGTACACACGGCGGGCGCGCTGCGAGCGAAGCGTCTCGACCGCGGCGTCAAGCGTCTCGTCGCTCGCAAGCACCTCGCGCGAGTTCCACATCCATACCGCAGGGCGGTTGCGCGCCAGCTTCGCGTCCGCGTGCGACTCGAGGGCGTCGAGGATGACGCGGCGGTCGCCCATCTCGCGGGCGACCCGCGCGAGACGCCGGCCAAGGTCAGCTTCGACGGCGCTGCGGCGATCAATCGCACGCACATACTCGAATTCAGCGGAGAGCGGCGCCAGGACGCCGGTGCCGAGGGTCTCTTCGATGGCGCCGGGCTCGTCGGGCGGGCGCAGGAAAGCGATCGGAGCGCCTGGCGGTCCGATTTCCTTGTGCAAGCGGGCGACGCGGAGCTTCTCGAGCTGGAAGGCTTGTGTGGCGGTCTTCGCGTCGAAGTCGCGCTGCGCGGCGCGGAAGTCCAGGCTGGCTTCCTCGACGGCGCTGCGCACGCGCCGCGCCTCGGCCTCTTCGGAGAGCCGGAGCGCACTGGTCATCTCCGTCCAGAAGCCGGTATGCAATCGCCGCGCGCGCCAGCTTGCCAGCGGCACTTCGCCAGTGAGCGCGAGCGTGGCCATCTCCCGCACGTTGCTCTGGCTCGAGGTGCCCGCGACCGACCCAAGCTCGTAGTCCTGGTCGAGGCGTTGATAGTTCCCGCTGAGGCCCGCGCGCGGGCGGATTTCCGGTCCGGCGGACTGCTGGTAGAACGCGCTCGCGGTGGCACTCTTCGCGGCGAGGAGCGCGGGGTGGTTTGCCAGTGCGCGCGTGACGGCCTGTTCGAGCGGCGGCAGCGCGTACTCGCGAAAATCGAAACGGGCTGGCGCAAGGCTGAATTGCAGGTCGGAGGGCAGGCCCATGACTTCCTTAAGCCGGCTGTGCAGGAAAGCGAGGCGCTCGCCATGGAACGCGCGCTCGGAGGTGATGCCTTCGGCGACTTGCTGCACGGCCATGAGTTGCAGGCGAGTGGACTCTCCCTTGGTGCGCAGCGTGCGATAGTAATTCGCGCGGACTTCGGTGAGCGCGAGCTGCGCCGATTCGAGGTCGATTTGGCGAGCGAGGTGCGAGGCCTCGAAGTAAAGCTCGGCGGCCTCCGTCGTGCGCTCATTGATCTCAGCGTCGAGGCGGTGCTGGGCGGTCTCGGCGTCCTTGAGCGCACCTTCGGTGAGCGCGTGGTTCTGTTTGAAATTCAGCAGCGGCTGCGCGATGCCCATGAAGAGCGTGAGCGCGTGCTGCGTGAGCGTGTCGCCGGGAAACAAGGTCGGCGCGTTGTCGAAAATCTGAACACGATCGTCGAAGGAAATTCCGAGATCGAGCTTGGGCCAGTTGTTGAGTTTGTAGCGCGCCGCGCCGATGAGGGCGGCGGCGTAACGCGTGCGCAACTCGTTGACGCTGGGATTGTGCGCCTCGACGAGCCGCGCGATCGTGGCCAGGTCGAGCGCATCGGGAACGCGCAGCAGCGCCGGCACGAGCCGGCCGTTCTTCGGTACGCTGGCGACGAAGATACCGCGCTTGGCCCGCGGCGTGGGCAAGGGATACTCGACCGGCCGCACAAGCGCGTGCCAGTCGGGCGCGGCAGCGGGGTCCGCGGCGGGCGCCGAGTCGAGCGCGCGCACGTAACCTTCGGCGTCCGCCAATTGGAAGAGGCTATAGTAGCCCAGCTGGTCGGAGAGGAAAACAAGGCGGCCGTCGGAAAGCAGAGCGGGTAGGATCGCGTCGAAGTTCTGGCCGTTGAAGAGCGGCCGCGCAGGCCCGCCTTGTGAATCTCCGATGCGTAGTTCGTGGGGCGCGTCGTCTTCTTGGTGGACATAGACGACACGATCGATGCCGCCAAGCGCTACCGGCTGAAGGTCCGGCCCTGGTTCGGCGGTGACGCGGTGCACGCCGGCCGCTTCGATCTTTCCCTCGGCCGATAACACAAAATCATAGCGAAAGAGATCGAGATCGCCGGTGCGGACGACGCCGCCCTTGCGGACGGGCACGCTGCGATAAATCGCAAAGCCGCCGTCCGGGCCGGGGACCAGCTCGCCGCCCGGCGCGAAGGGTTGCACGATCGGCTCGACACGCAACGTCGCGCCGCTGAAGTAGAACCATTCCGGGCCGGCGTCGCCGTCGACCCGGTAGAACACGGCACGCTGATCCGACCAGAGGACGTCGTCTGGGAGCGCATAGGGCAATTGTGCCGCGCCGGCCGGCGAAAGCTCGAAGGCAACGTGGGTGGCGTCGAGCGAGTCGAGGCGATCAAGCAGTTCCGGATCGGTGGATGCGAGGGGTTCGTAAAGCCGGCGGAGATCAACGGCGGCCTCCCGTTGATCAAACTCCTGCTTTGAAGGCGTCTGGCAGCCAGCCAATACGGCCAGTGCAAGCGCCCCGAAACAGCGACCGATGCGCACGCGTCGCGTCATTCGGTCAGGCCCCGCTCGGCGGCCGCGATCAGATCGCCCATGTTCTTGAGACCATCATCGCTCGAGGAAAGCCCTATGGAAATGTTCGGTTTGCGAATCGAATAGAGGTATTCGAGCCGGCCGACATTCTCTCTGATGCGCTGGACGACCACGGCAGCGTTCGCCTTGGGCGTTTCGGAGAGGAGGATGCCCAGCGAGTCCATGCTCCACACACAGGTGGTGTCGAGCGTGCGCAGACCGGCGCTGACCGCCTTGAAGATGCTCTCGGCGAACTGGGTCGCCTCGCTGGGGTGCATGGAACTGATTTCTTCGAAGTGATTTATACGCACGAGCAGCAGGCTGTAGGGGCTCTTGTAGCGTTCGCAGCGGACGAGCTCGCGCTTGATCTCGTGCTCGAAGTAGGACTTGCTGTAGAGGCCGGTCTGCGTGTTTCGCAGGAGCACTTCGAGGTTGACGCCCGTGATACGCCCTTCGATGACCGCCTGTTCGGCGAGCGGTGTAACGAGGAAACGGTAGACCGCGCGCTCGATGGTCTGTCCTGGAGCGCAGGTGCAGTTGCAACGCAAGCACTGCGACTCCACCTGCGGATCGCGGAAGACGGTTTCACAGTTGAAGCAGGTGAAAAGTTTAGACGGCTTCTCGTAATCCACGCCGATGTGACGCAGGGTGTCGTTGCACTTGGGGCACACCAAGTCGCCGCCGCGCCGGAAGTGTTGCAAGGGCGCGCTGAAGGCGCAAGCGAAGTGCGTGACCATTTCCTGTTGCAAAATGTTGAGCGACTTGCAGCCGGGGCATACCTCGCGGAAGTTGAGCCGGATGTCGTCGCACTCGGGGCACTGGCGCACGCGGTTGACGACCTCGCGCGCGAGCAGGCCGAGGGATGCCAGCGACTCGAGAATGTCGCGATCCACCGCCGTCCGGCCGAGGATGCGCGCGGCGGCAGGATAGAAATGGCCCATGGACATCAAGGGGTCGAGCGAGGGCTCGATGATCTCGGTGCGCTGTTCGAGCAGCTTCTTGACGAAGTCGAGCATCGCGGTCTCATCGAAGCTCTTGCGGAAGCGTCCCCAGTCCGAGAGAAGCACCTGCTCGGCGCGGAAGAGGAGGTCGGCGTCGTTGAAAGGGCGCGCGAGCACGGCGCCCGCTCCGGCGCGGAACAGCTCGCGCCGCAGGAGGTCGGAGGGGTTG
>VFKU01000449.1 GCA_009885415.1 Rhodothermota bacterium | reverse complement strand
GCTCAGAGATTGCGAGCGCACCAGATACCAAAGCCGTCCTCTCCACCTTCGAAATTCACCCGGATTTCAAAATCGAACTCGCCGCTTCCGAGCCGCAAGTGTTCAGCCCGGTCGACGTCGAGTTCGACGAGCGCGGCCGGCCCTTCGTCGTCGAGATGCTGGGCTACCCCTTCCCGGATTCGCCGGGGCGGGTCGTGGTGCTCGACGACAAGGACGGCGACGGCATATACGAAACGCGCACCGTCTTCGCCGAAGGTTTCGCGATGGCCGATTCGGTGCTGCCCTACAACGGCGGCGTGCTCGTCGTCTCGCCGCCGGAAATCCTCTTCCTCAAGGACACCAACGGCGACGACGTCGCCGATGTACGCGAGGTCGTGTTCACCGGCCTCATCCTCGAAAACCCGCAGCACAACGTCAACGGCCTCTCCCACGGGCTCGACAACTGGATTTACGCGGCGAACGGCGGCAACTCCGGCACCGTCACCTGGGCCGACGGCAGCAGCAAGCTTGCGCTGCGCTTCGACGATTTCCGCTTCGATCCCCGCCGAAAACTCCTCGAGCGCGCCGGCCGCTCGACCGGCGGCTACGAGATCACTTTCGATGCGTGGGGCCGCATGTTCGGCACGCACAACCTCGAACCGCTCAGCCACCTCGTCTTCCCCGGCAGCTACCTCGACGGACTCCCGCAGCCGCGCGAAGGCACGCTCAAGGCCCTGCCCGACGACATCGAAAACGGCCTCGTGCGCATCTACCCCATCGGCGAGCAGGACACGCGCGTCAACCACCCTGAGCAGTCCGGCTACTTCTCCGGCTCCTGCGGCGTGCGGCATTACGGCGGCGGCGCCTTCGGTCCCGAGTTCGAAGGCAATGTGTTCATCTGCGACGTAGTGCTCAACCTCATACACCGCCGCATCCTCGAACCCGCCGGCCCCAGCTTCGTCGCGCGCCGCGACGACCGCGCCAAGGCCGAATTCCTCGCGTCCACCGATCGCGCGTTTCGCCCGGTGAACATGACGGTCGCGCCGGACGGCTCGCTCTGGGTCGTCGACATGCACCGCGTGGTGATCGAACACCCCGAGTGGATTCCCGAGGAATTCCTCAAAGACATGGACGTAAATGCCGGCAAAGATCAGGGCCGGCTCTTCCGCATCGCGCCCAAGGGCGGCCTGCCACGCGTGAAGCCGGAGTTTCCTCGCAACAATCTCGCGGCCGTCGTCGCCACGCTCGAACACCCGAACCAGTGGTGGCGCACCACTGCGCAGCGTCTCCTCGTCGAGTGGAACGATCCCAGGGCCGTCCCGCTCCTCGAATCCCTCGCCCGGGAAAGCAAAGTCCCCGTCGCCCGCGCACATGCGCTCCGCACCTTGTCCGCGCTCGGCGGCCCGACGGACGCACTGATGCTTTCGGCATTCCGCGACACCTCGCCGGATCTCCGTGAACAAGCGGTGCAAATTGTGCTGGATCGCGAAGAGAACGCGCCGGCCACGCGCGCTGCGGTGCGCGCACTCGCCGAGGATCCTGACCCGCGCGTGAGAATGTTCGCGGCGCTCGCCCAATCGAGGCCGGGCGCGTGGGAGCCGAAAGCGTCTCCTCGTGCGCTCCTGTCCATCTTCGAGCGCGATGCCGCCGACCCCTACCTGCGTCTCGCGCTGCTCCCCGGCATGCTGCGCGCGCCCTTCGACCTGCTGGGCGCGATGTTCTCCGGAGGCGACACGCCCAAACCGGGCGACGAGGAGATGACCGCGCTCCTCGCCGAGGCCGCAGCCCCGCGACTCAGCGCGAAGCAAGCCGCCGCATTGCTCGGCGGCACCGCCGAACGCGCCGCGCAGAAAGCCGGTATTGTCCAGGCGCTCATCGCCGGGCTCGCCACGGGCCTGGAATCGAACAAGGCTGCATTCCAGGCGCCCGCAGATCGCCGCGCGCTGGCGGAGGCGCTCTCACCCCTGCTCAAGGCCGAGTCGCTGCCGATTCTGCGCGAGTCCTGGCGCCTCGCGCGCGCGCTCAGTCTCGAGAGCGTCCCCGGACAGGAAGTCGCGCTGCGCCGCGCCGAGGCCGCCGTGCAGAACGACGCGCT
>VFKU01000223.1 GCA_009885415.1 Rhodothermota bacterium | reverse complement strand
GCGAAGTGATGGGCGCAATCTTTGGGCGGTCGGGGATGCGAAGCAGTCGATCTACCGGTTTCGGGGCGCGTCGTCGTTCAACATGACACGCTTCGGAACGTCAGATTTTACCGGTGGTACGCGCGGCCGCCTGAAGCGCAATTATCGTTCGGTCGATGAAGTGGTGCAGGCATTCTCAGCCTTCGCCATTCGCATGAAGGCTGGAGACCAAGATAGTGGCCTCGAATCCGTGCGGGGCAGGAGCGGGGCTTCTCCTCAACTCCGCACGGTCGATCAATCGCCGCAGCAGACGGTGGCGCTTGCCGATGCAATCGAGGAGATGCGCCGAGCGGGGCATGCCTATCGTGACCAGGCTGTGCTTTGTACCGGGAATGAAAAGCTCTCGGAGCTTGGGCAGGATCTGGAACGTCTTGGCGTTCCGGTTCTCTTTCTGGGCAGTCTTTTCGAGCGGCCAGAAATCAAAGAGTTGCTGTCGCTGCTGACTATTCTCACCGATCGGCGGGCGATGGGAATGGTTCGCGCAGCGTGCATGTCCGATTTCGCGATGCCGATCTCTGACGTCGATGCGATATTTAATCACCTGCGCGCGTTGGACGCTACACCAGGGGCGTGGTTGGGCGAGTTAGGTGCGATCACCGGCCTGTCCGAGGCCGGCCGCGCGGCATTGGGGGCTATGGCGACCGCGATGCGCGGCTTTGACCAGAGCGCCTCGCCCTGGACGGTGTTGGCCACGCTGTTGCTCGACCGGACCCGTATCGCGGCGCGCATTGGCGGTTCGAGTGATATCGCCGAACGCACGCGTGGCCTCGCGATTTGGCAGTTCATGAATTTCCTGCGTGTGCAGCCCGGCGGTCAAGGGCTCCCCATTGTTCGGCTCCTTGATCGGGTGCGCAGGCTTGTGCGGTTGGGCGATGATCGTGATCTACGGCAGCTTCCGGCCGCAGCGCAGGGACTGGATGCCGTGCGGCTGATGACCATTCACGGGGCAAAGGGGCTTGAGTTTCCCGTCGTGCATGTGCCTGGTCTCAATGGTGATACCATTCCCAGGACGCCACAAGCACCGCCGTGCCCGCCACCAGATGGAATGGTCGAGGGCGCCGAGGGCCGCGCGCTCGATGTTTTCCGCGCGGGCCATGCCGAGGAGCAAGAATGTTTGTTCTATGTCGCGCTGTCGCGTGCCCGCGACCGGCTATTTCTGTACGCCCCGACCCAGAAATCAAATGGCCATAACCGGCCGTTGTCGAGTTTTCTTGATAGGGTGGGATCGGGGCTTGTGCGAACGAAGGTCAGCCCGACCAGAATCTTGCCGCCCGCACCTGAGGCCGGTGATGTCACGCTCGTCATCGACGGCGCCCTTCGATTTACCGGGGCGCAGATCGCGCTCTACGAACGCTGTCCAAGGCGCTTCTTCTACACCCACGTCCTCCAGGTCGGCGGGCGTCGGACGGCGACGGCCTTCATGCAGATGCACGAAGCGGTCCGAACCGTCTTCCAGGCCGTGATTGCTGACGCGAGCATCATCGGGGGAGAAGGCGACTTGGAAGGGCAGATCGTCAACGCGTTTGCTGCGCATGGATTGGCTGATCACGGCTATGTCACGGAGTATAAGGGGTTCGCCACCTCAATGATCCAGTATTTCCTCGCGGCGCGCGACGGCCACACGCCAGAGACGCCTACGGCTCTCAGCATTGCGTTTGGCGCCGAGGAAATTATCGTGCGCCCAGACGAGGTCCTGGTCCGGTCTGATGGTAGCCGCACGCTTCGGCGGGTTCAAACCGGACATTTTCGTACCTCAGAAATGGATGATGTAGGTGTCGCTGCATTCCTCCTGGCGGCCCAACGGGCTTTCCCCGGCGCCAGCGTCGAACTCGTCCATCTGTCCGACCAGACCGTCAGGCCGCTCGATCTAACGACCAAGAAGCTTCAGAATCGGCAGGAAAAGCTTGCGCTGTTTCTTGAGCGAATTCGCGGCGGCAATTTTCCGGCAGATCCTTCTGCCCGGACGTGCCCGGGTTGCCCGGCATTTTTTGTGTGCGGCCCGACACCAGCGGGCACCCTTAAAAAAAGTTTTAGCTGATCTTACCGGTTGGCCATTGTCGCACCGATTGAACCCTTAGAGCCAGGCGCCGCTTGGCCAAACTCTAAGGAACAAACGACAATGAATACCGACGAACTTCTCGATTTTGACGACCTGGGCGAGGCCCTGCGCGAAGGCCGGGCACTGCGCCCGGCGCGGGGCTATCGCATCCGCTTCGCACAGGACGACCTCAACTTCCGTAACCTCGATGTTGCCGACCCCGTGCCGCTGGGCCGTCAGATTCTGACCGCCGCCGGGCGCGATCCGCAGGATGGCTACAGTCTTTTTGCCATCCTGCCGTCCGGCGATTTCGAGGATGTCCGGCTTGATGAGCCATTTGATCTGCGCGAGCGGGGTGCCGAACGGTTTGTCGCGTTCCAGACCGACCGTGACTTCAAACTGACGCTGAACGATCATCAGCTCGAGTGGGGCAAGCCGGCGATCGGTGGTGCTGCGCTCTATGCGCTGGCGAATATCGGCGACGATGAAGCGGTGTTCCTGGAGGTGCGTGGGGGCGAAGATCGGCTGATTGAGCCCGCCGACCTCGTCGATCTGACTGCCCCCGGCATCGAGCGTTTCATTACCGCGCCCAAGCCGCCCAAGACGTTCGAGATCATCGTCAACTCGCGGCCGCGGGAAGTCGAGGCTCAGCAGGTTACGTTCGAACAGGTCGTGCAACTGGCTTTTCCCGGTCCACACGAAACCAACGTCGTCTTTTCGATGACCTACCGCCACGCCGCCTCGACGCCTCACGCCGGTGAACTGGGTGCCGGGGGCAGCGTCGAAGTGAAAAAGAAGGGAACCGTGTTCAATGTCACCCGCACCGTTCAGTCGTAACGCCGACCTCAAGCGTCTTCGTGACGAGGGCTACTTCGTGCAGATCCGGGGCGGGTTCCTGGTGATGCGCGAAGTGCCCTACGTCAATGCTCAACGGGAAGTGGGGACCGGAACGCTCATCTCCAGCCTGACGATGGCTGGAGATGAAACCCGCACGCCCGATACCCATGTGATCCATTTTGACGGTGATTTTCCGTGCCGATCCGATGGGACGCCAATCCAACAGATTTCGCACCAGTCAGGCGACTTCGACCTCGGGCACGATCTGAAGGCGAAGCACTCGTTTTCGAGCAAGCCGGAAGGCGGGTACACGGATTATTTTCACAAGATGACCACCTATGCGGCGATCCTGTCAGGGCCCGCTGAGGTTCTGAAGCCCGAAATGTCACCGCGGACCTTCAGGACGCCGGAGGCGGAGGAGGACAGCGTCTTTAACTACACGGAGACAGCGTCAGATCGTGTGGGCATCGGCGCTCTGACCGAGAAGCTGGAGGGCGAGATTGTCGCGATTATTGGCCTCGGTGGCACAGGTTCTTACGTTCTGGATTTCGTCGCCAAGACGCCGGTTCGTGAGATCCGGTTGTTTGATGGTGATG
>VFKU01000866.1 GCA_009885415.1 Rhodothermota bacterium | reverse complement strand
TGGTAGGATGAGAACCACCCCTTGGAAGACGAAATACAGAGGGAACCTCAAACTCCTACCAGAGGAGGGCCGCGTAATGCCTGAAAATAAACTCAGATCAATTTTCAGGAGGGACATTCGGAGTTTGGTAAAAAACGATAGGCCGCCATCCAATTGTTACACGCCAAATCGGCGCTCCCGAACGGATTGTTTTGCTGCCGCTCATTGGAAGTTCATTACTGTTTATTAAGAAGGCGAAATTTCCCAAGTTTCAATTTACGATATTCGCCATCTACTGTAACGCCAAGTTGCTCCTGCTGTATTATCTTGACTTCCCGAAGCGGGCGGACGTTGATCGTGACTGACGCAATTCCCTTACATATCCAGCGGTTCATATTGACCAGCATCGATTCCGTGCCCCACCTGGAGGCAATTCTGCTGCTCTGTACCTCGGTCGCCGAATGGACTGCGGCGCATCTAGCCCAGCGCTTATTCATTACCGAAAAGAAGGCTGGCGACGTGCTTTCCGATTTGTGTGCGGCCGGATTCGCCTCCAAGAGCGACACCGATTTGTTTCGCTACGATCCCGCGTCGCCGGATCTTCGAGAAATGGTGGATGAGTTGGACGAGATCTACCCTCGACAATTGGTTCAAGTCTCCCGTTTCATCCACATGAAGACCTACAAACAGGCTCAAGCCTTCGGGGATGCCTTCAAATGGAGGAAGGAATGATCGCATGGACAAACTGATCTTTGGGCTGTGCGCGATCACTTCGTGCCTCTGCGCTTTTCTTTTGCTGCGCGGGTACTTGCGGACCAGAATGCGATTGCTTTTGTGGAGTGGCCTGTGCTTCGTTTTATTGTTCGCCAGTAACCTGCTGGCCATCGCTGATCGCTGGATACTCCCCGATGTCAATTTAATGAACGGTAGACTTCTCGCCTCGCTACTCGGAGTAATGTTGTTGATCTATGGTCTTATTTGGGAAAAGGAGTGAGGCGATGACCAATTTTTTGGCGGGCGCGGTCAGTATGGGTCTATTCGTCGCAGGGCTCTTCTTCCTTCGATTCTGGAAAAATTCTCACGATCGTTTCTTTCTATGCTTTGCAATTTCATTCTGGGTTGAAGCGGTCAATAGAGGTTTAATCACTTATGCATCGACGGAGGCAGCCCAACCTGAAAGAATTCCAATCCTCTACCTCATACGACTTGCGGCTTTCGGTCTCATCTTATTCGCCATCTACGACAAGAATAGGTCGATAAAAAATCTGTAGACGAAGTGTGTACTAAAGGGTGCGCAGAATTTTACAGGATACGAAACGCAAGGATGGCTATGATCGTCGGGGGCGTTGCCGCTATCAGAAGTCCGAGGGGGTGGATAGTGTCATCCTCGAATTTTCGCCGAAGGATTGCGAACCCGGCCGGGTTGGGCGCATTGGCTATTACCGTCAGCCCGCCGCCGGCTACCGCGCCCGCGACAAGGGCTTGCTTGAATTCGGGGCTGAGGCCCTCCACAAGTGAACCCAAGTAAGTCAGCGCCGCGTTGTCGGTGATTGCTGTCAAGGCCGTGGCTCCGAAGAAAACCGTTTCGGTGTTCATGCCCGTTAGAAGCGGTTCTAGCCACCATCGCTGTTGGCCGCCGAGCACCACTAGACCCCCTAGAAAGAATCCTACGAGCAGGGCCTCGCGCAAGATAAGCGGGTTTTGGTGACGTTGATAGGCCGTGGCAAATCCGAGGAAAAACAGGAGCACGCCCATGAATGCAGTGGGGGAATAGGGGACAGCGGAGCCGTTGAAAAAGCCTCCCACCGCCGAATTTAACGTAGGTCGAGGTATCGATTTTCGTAATTTCGTTGGTCTTTTCGAGGAGTGAATCCGTTGAGGATGGACGTATCCGGAGGCAACACAGAGTTTTTCAACAGCTCCACAGCCACCTATTTAGCGCCTACCGACGTGGTCTTCTCAAACGTCAACTCCACCTCGCCCTCCGGGAACCGCGCCGACACGACCAACTCGCCGCCAAGCCCCTCGACGTATTTCGACAGCGTCTTGAGTAGCATATCCGGCTGCTGCTCCAGCTTCGAGATCGCCGCCTGCGACACGCCGAGGTGCTGCGCCAACTCGCGCTGCGTCTTGTCGACCGCCTTGCGACGCTCCGCCATGCGGATTTCGCCCAACAAAATCCGATAATGGGCTGCGCTGTGCGCCCCGTAGGGGCCGAAGGACAATAGCCCACCGATTCATCGGTGGGTCAAGACCGCCCACCTATTCAAGTCCCGTAGGGACGCAGGAACCGTCGAAGTATCCCCGTGGATCGGCATCCGCGCCGTTGCCGCCGTCCCTTCCGGACTTGCTCGTTCTGGCCGTCTCGACCCAGCGCTGAAGCGCTGGGCTA
>VFKU01000062.1 GCA_009885415.1 Rhodothermota bacterium | reverse complement strand
GCGGCGGCGGTGCCGACACAGAAGACGCTCACCGCGAAGCCGGTGAATTTCATTTCGGCCAGCGCCAGCGCGAACTGGTGCGTCACCTGCGGCACCACCGGTAACAACGCCGCGTCGCGCGGCAGCCCGCGGTACTCCTCCATCAGGAGTTGCGTGCAGTCGAGCCCGTAGCCCGGAACGACCCGCGCGAGGTTCTCCGCGATGGCGCGCGCCTGCGTCGTCGTGCGCATGGTCGGTACGCGCAGCGGGCTGATGCGGGCCGACTCGGACTCGCCCACGATTGCGCCTGCCACCGCGTCGCGCGACTGCGTCTGCTGCGACTCGACTGCGTACAGCGCGACCTCGGCGGCGTCGCGGGCGTTGGTGATCATGCCGACCTGCTCGCCGGAGGACTGCAAGAGGTACGCGATCGAGGCGGTGGTCGTGATGGCGAGTTCCATGCGCTCCTCGCGGTCCTGCGGCGGGTAGCTCTCCTCGTGCATATCAAGGATGAGCGTGCCGCCCGTGACGGCCGATGGGTCGTAGGTCTTGGTCCAGAGTTCGCCCGTCCGTGCCGTGGTCTTCCAGTGGATGCGGTTGAGCGGATCGCCGCGCTGATACTCGCGCAGGCCCGCGAGCCGCGAGGGGTCCTCGTAAATCCGGTGCGACACGCGCACGGGACCCTGCGGACGCCGTGACGAAAAATTGAAGGTGTCAATGTACGCGATCGTCGGCAGCACCGAGACGTAGTCCTGCCTCGTGCCCGTGCGAAAGCGGCGCTGCAGGCCGAAGAGATCGCCCGATTCCATCACCGCAGGGCCGATGCGGTGGTAGCCGCGCTTGGGCATGGTGAGCTTGTAGCGAATGGTGACCGAGCGGCCGGGCATCAGCACCGCGAGCCGGGTGTGGTCGCCGGTGCGATGACAGAACGCGGGATACAAGTCCTCGATGAAGAGCCACGGAATCGGCCAGCCGCGCCGGTTTCGTATCGTGAGCGTGACTTCGATGCCGTCCCCTTGCTGGATCGTGTCCGCGCTGACGGAGCGGTCTGCCTCGAGTCCCGCGAGCCACAGCAGCGTCGAAACGCGCGCAAGCACCAGAAGAATCGCGAAGGCGTAAAGCGAATACGCCATGTAGGGGCTGCGCACGACAAAGGCGATCGCTATGCCCGCCGCGATCACGCCCGCGCCGATGAGCGTCGGACGCCAGCGTATCGCCGCCGGCTCATTTTGGGCCGATTCGCTCACTCGCGACGCCCCTTGCGCTCGAGTGTGTCGGCCAGCGCCGGATCCATCACGCGGATGAAGCCGCGTGCTTGCGGCGAGAGTTGCTTGTTCTTTCGCCAGACCACGCCGTAGGTCCGCTTGGGGAAATGTTCTCCGACGGGCCGCACGTCGAGATTCTCATTTCCCGTGATGCAGATGCTCATCACAATCGACACACCCAAGCCGAGCTCGACGTAACGCTTGATCACTTCCCAGCCGCCGACTTCCAGCCGCACTTCGTAGGGAAGTTGCTCCTGCGCGAACACGAACTCCACCTGCCGCCACGTGCTCAAGTGGCGCGGCGGAAGAATCAGCGGGAAGCGGCTGATGTGTCGCGGGAGAATCCGCTTGCGTTTTGCCAATTCGTGGCCCTTCGGCATGATCAGCACGGGCTCGTATTCCACGATCGGATGAAACTTGATGTCTTCCGTGATATCAAGCAGCGGCCCTACGCAAAAATCCACCTCTCCCGCTCGCAAAAGTTCGAGACCTTCGTGGCCGGTCACATTCTGCAATTTCAGATCGATGCCCGGATGCTCACGAACAAACCGCTCGACGAAAGTCGGCAGCACGTATTGCAAAGTCGAGCCGCCGGCGGCGATCTGAAGTCGCCCTCTTTCGACCTGGTTGCGCTGCGCCTGGAAGGACTCGTCGATCCCCGCGAAGCCTTCGACCAGCGGCTGGGCCAGTTCGTAGAGCAGCTTGCCCTCGTGCGTCAGCTCGATTTTCGGGCCATTCCTATCGAAGAGCGAGGCGCCGAGTTCCCGCTCCAGCGCCTGGATTTGGAGCGAGACCGAGGGCTGGCTGAGGAACATGCGGTCGGCCGCCTTGGAGACGCTGCCTTCCTGCGCGGCATAGTAAAAGCCCCGCAATTGCTGCAATCGGTTGTGTTTGTAGCGCACATTCTTGTCGGACATGGGCGAAGGCTCCGAGACCAGTGTACGCCCGAGGCGGGCGCGAGTCATTATTGAAGCAGCTTATGACATGTTTGTCAATGATAATCATTGAAACAATTACCTTGCATACCGGCACCGCTTCTCGTAGTGTCTGTCCCGCTGGGCTCGCTGCTGCCACCCTTGCGCTTCCGCGCGACCGTGCCGCCGCCGACTTTACCGAATGAGGAACGCTCGCTCCATGGCACAGGCTTCAACCCTCACGACGAACGGCTTGGAGATCCGCGGGCCGCTCTCCCCCGCCACCGAAGAAATCCTCACGCCCGAAGCCTTGGACTTTGCGGGGACCTTGCTGCGCGAATTTCGTGGACGGCGCGCGGAAATTTTCGAGCGACGACAACGAGTCCAAATCGAACTCGACGCGGGCGGCCAGCCTCACTTCCTCGAAGAGACCCGCTCGATCCGCGATGGCCAATGGAAGTGCGCCCCCCTCCCCAAAGACCTCCTCTTCCCAGCTGCGGCTGGGTT
>VFKU01000715.1 GCA_009885415.1 Rhodothermota bacterium | reverse complement strand
GCGAGAGCGAGGGTGGCGATCACGCGCGGGCGTGTCGTGAGGAAATGCGCGAGAAGGATGTAGATCGGGAAGGACGCGAAGAGAACGTAGCGCTCCACGAACATCGGCCGCCAGAGGTGGCTGAGCGCATACATCAGGAGCGGCGGAACGAGCAGCCATAGTACGAGCAGCACGGCTGTCTGGCGCGGAGGTAGGGCGAATGCGGGCGAAGGCGTGGAGCTGTCAGGCCGCGACACCGCGCGTAGCCCCAGAAGTGCCGCCGCCGTATGCAGGAGAATCAGCGCCCCGCCGGCCCAAGGCTGGAGTGGGAGTAGCGCCCGGCCCGTGCCGTTGGTCGGAGACAGCGGAACGACCCCGGAACTCTCAACGAGGAAGTTAAACAAGCTAGGCGAGCGGCCCCATAGCGTCGGGGTCGGTATCCAGGCGATCTGGGCAGAGGCGACGCGCTGATCCAGCGACGCGAGAAAGGCAACCAGCGAGAGCGCCAAGAGGGCATGCAGGCCAAACCACGCGCTGAGGATGCGCCAATGATTTCGACGGAAACTAAGGAGAAAGAACGCCTGTGCTACGCAAAGAAAGGCCGTAAGCGGGTGGGTCCATACCATGCAGGCATTCATCACCAGGTGGACGGCAAGCTTCGCAGGCCGCGGCGCGGCGGCGAGTTCGACGAAGGTCAACACCGAAAATAATGCGAAGAGCGTGGAAAGCGGGTAATATCGAATTTCCTGCGAATAGAAAATGTGCCAGTGAACCAGAGAGAGCCAAAGCGTCGCGATCAGCCCCGTCCGCTCGCCGAGCAGCCGCCGCGTAAGCGTAAAGAAGACGCCGAGTCCCGCAACGCCGCAGATCAGTGGCCACACGCGCAACACCATCACGCTCGTGCCCGCGAGGCGCGACCAGAAATACTCCGTGATCATGAAGCCGGGCGGCGCAGAATTACGCGGCAATACCTCGCGCAGGTACTCGATCAGATTCGGCCGGTCGAGCCAAAGGATCGCCATGATCTCGTCGTACCAGACCGCCTCGCGCGTCAAGGAGATCAGGCGGACGCCCAGCGCCGCTGCAAGGATCGCCGTCAGCAACAGCCACGGCCGAAGTCTCGCCATGCGCGCGGGACTCTCGGCCGGGCCGGACATGCGTGCGGGTTACTCGATGAAGCCGTGGTAGAGGCCCATGTAATACGGGAGGAGGAAGACCGTGCCGCTGGCGAGCATCCGGCCGTCGCCACCGTAGTCGAGGCCGTATGGATCCGTGTTGTAATGGTTGAAGAAGCGCTCCTCGACCGGCAAGACTTTGCCGTTCACGCGCAACGCACGGCGGGGCGGCGTCCGGTCATCGGGGTCGATTGTCTGGTGGCGGTAGAGGGGCACAAGATCGAGTCGGTGGCTGTTGTACACGCCCCAGTTGAAGCGATCCGGCGAGAAGCCTTTGAGGGTCGCGATGGAATCCTCCATCCAACCTTCGTAGGGCGTGAGGTCGACTTTGCCCCAATGCGTCGTGGCCGTGGTCCCGGCGGTGGAGGCGGCGCACACGAAATTAAAGAAGGGGTTCATCTCCGGAAAGTCGAGTTTCCAGTAACTGAAGAGGGAGTGACGCATGCGCCCGCGCAGCTCCTCGTCTTTCGTGTATTTGACCAGGTTGTAGAAGGACATATAGGCCATCTCGTCGTCGGACTGGTTCCCCGAGCCGATGCCGTAGTGGATTTTCGGCTGCATTGCGTTCTGATCGTAATGGTGCTTCTCGATCAGCAGGCGCGTCGCATCGGCGTATTTCTGGTCGCCGGTGATGTGCTCGGCGACGGCGAGGTAGCTGAGCATGCTCAGGGAATTGAGGCCGCGCTCGACGTACCAGCGCGGATCGCCGTTGAGCGATTCGGGACTGTAGTCGCCCCAGCGCGTCACTGTGCCGTCGTGATCCATAAGGCGAAAACCGTGATCGACCATGTGGTCAGTGAGATCTCGCACGACCTCGCGGACGCGGGCCTTCTCGTCTTCGGTTTCGGCGACGAGATCGTAGTACGCGCCGTAAAGAAAATAATGTCCGTCGAGTTCGTCGGAGCTGGTGTCGCTCTTCCAATACCATTTGCCATCGGCGCTTTTCGGCCAGCGCGGCTCGTAGACCTTCCATAGCTTGTCGCGGTTCTCGTACTCATCGCGATCGCCCTCGATCCGGCCGATGTTCGGGTCGGGGCCGTCTGCCGGCAGAATTGTCCGCGCCACGTAGCCCTTCGGCGGACTGTGCTCGCCGCCCTGTGTCACTTTCTGCAGGAAGCGCAACGCCTCGAAGGCCTGCTTGGCGCGGGTCTTCGCCTTCGGATCCTTGGTCGCGGCATAGGCAAAGGCCTCTCCCGCGCCGTACATCGCCGTCCATAACCCGTCGTTGTCGCTGTCCGTATGCCGAATCGTCGAGAAGTCGCCCGGCTTCTCCACAAACGACTCCGCAACGTACCCATACTCCGTCCGCTTGATATACTTCTCGATCTGCTCCTCATAGACCGCCGCCTTCTGCGCGAAGGTCATCGGCTGCGTCGTCAGAT
>VFKU01000722.1 GCA_009885415.1 Rhodothermota bacterium | reverse complement strand
CGACCTGCGCGTCACGCTCGGCGTGGTCGATGAGCAGGGACAGCCGGTGCCCGCGGACGAACGCCGCACCCTCGGCGACGTGATGACCAAACTCGACGGCGCGCTCGGGGACGGGCGGCTCCTCCTCGACGACGTGCGCGATGTGCTCGAGGAGAATCGCAAGGAGATTCAGGAGTTGATCGCATCGGCCAAGGAACTGAGCACTTCGGCGGACCAATTCGTCGGCAACCTGGACGATGTCGTGACAGACAATCGCGAGAACATCGATGCCACGCTTACGACCACGCGCGAGGCCGTGGCGAAAGTGAACGATATGATGACAGACGTGAAAGCGCTCGTCGCAGTGTTGCAATCGACCCTCGAGCGAAACGGCCCGGCCTTTGACGATACCATTGCGACCTTGAACGGCACCTTGCGAAATTTGGAAGAACTCACCCGTACCCTGGCCGATCAGCCGCAGTCGATTATCCGCGGCCGCGAACCGGTCGGGCGGCAATAGAACTGGAGGAGATACACCCGTGCGCGAATCCATTGGCTATCTCGTTTGGGCCGCTTCGTTGGCGGTCGTGGCAGGCTGTGCGTCCGTTCCGCAGTACCGGTTCTACACGCTGGACATGCGCCCGGCGGCGGCGTTCCACCCCGCGGTACAACTGGAGGCCGTCCGGATCGACGTGGGAGAGGCGCTCAAGCGCCCCGAGATTCTGATCCGCACCTCCGCGACCCGGATCGACTATTACGCACTCGATCGGTGGGCCAGCGGGCTCGATGAGCAACTCGCCGAAAAACTCCGTACCGAGTTCGCCGCGGCCCCCATAGGCGCGCGGCGAGTGAACGTGGACGGCACCCTGATGGCCTTCGATCAAGTCGACACGCCGGCAGGCGCGGAGGTGCACGTCAAACTCGAACTGAGCGTTGGCGCGCTTGAGCTCCGCAAGATATACAGCCAGACTGAACCGGCCTCCGCAGCTACGCCTACGGCCGTGGTGGAGGCGCTTTCGAGGGCGACCGAGGCCGTGGCTCGGGCCTTCGAAGCGGACTTGGCCAAGGTTGTGGCGACGCCAGGAAAAAACTAATATCCTCGCGCGTTTTAGAGGTGCTCGAATGACCCTGCCCGATCCCAAAGAAGAGCGCTTGACCGAGTTTGAGCGCGCGGTGTGTTTTGACACCTTGCCGCAAGTGACGCGCCCGGTGACGCTCGGCGCGATCGCGGTGTACGCGGCGGTGGTGATCGCGTCCTTTCTCGTAATGGCCTATGGTGTAAGCACCAACCAGCCGGTCTGGAGATCATGGGGCGCGCTCGCTTTCGGGGTCGTCATCGCGGGCGGTCTGCTCGGATTTATGTATCGCGCGACGACCAACGCGGTGCGCCGCCGCGTGGCCCTGGCCGAAGCCGGCGAGGTCCCCAACGTCGAGTCCGGTTTCGACGAACTCCCCGATCCTTTCGCGGGTCACGCGTTGCTGCGCTTCTATCGCGAAAGCGGCCCAGGCCCGAAGGTCGTGACGGGAAACCGCGGCGAGACGGTATACACCTCGGTGTCGCGCGGATCCGGCAGCGCGTGGGACGTACTCGACCCCGCGGGCGAGCGGGTGTTTCGCATCGAGGCGGCCGCCCCCTCGCGGAGTTTCAGCTTCGACGTCGGCACGCCGAGCGCGCTGCGTGTGTTTCGCGGCGACCGGGAAACCGCGAAGGTCGTACGGCGCTGGAGCCTCGGGCCCGGCCGCGTCGAAATTAGCGGAGAGCGCCAGCCGGCCAAGCCGCTCGTGTTTCGCAGCGGCGGTCTCTTCGAAGGCGAGGTCCTGGTCGGACGCATCTACTCGATCCGCAATTATCTGTACCTGGACGTAAAACAATCCTACGTAGACGACGGCCTCCTCGCGTTTTATTTCTGCATGTTGGGGTAGCGCCAGGCGCCGCATCTTGTGGCGGCGGGCCTCCCGTGTTACCATAGAAATCACTTGACGCGGGGGCGCGTCGAGGCCTTGGTGCGGCGCGGGGGACGCGGCCGGCCAGGCCTCCGGGGGAAGTGCGTGTTGTATCGATCGGGGATCTCTGCTGCGTTTCTTGGGGCCGTGCTCTGTCTCCAGTCTTCGGCCGCGCAGGCCGACGAAGTCATCCGCCGCCCGCTCGAGCCGGGACTCTATGCGATGGGCAGGCAAGGCGGCGTCTTCGGATTGGAAGTTGTCGGTTCGCAGGGCGGCGCATCGCAACGCGTGCTCGGAAAATATCTCGCCGTCGAGAGCGAGTGGAAGTCGTACCGCGGACGCTCGAGCACCTTTGTGCCCCTAGTGCGCCTCAAAGCCGAGCAGCAGCGTCGCGTGTTGCTCGCGGTCTTCGAGCGTGACGCCGTGACCGCCGAGGGTTGGTATCACCATACGGCTTTCGGCGGAGAAACGCTGTGGGCCATCTGCGCGCTCATCACGGGCAACGGAAGCAACTCGACACAGGTCCTCGGCAACCCATATAACGACTCGCTGCCCTCGACGCTCCCGCGCGGGACCACCGTGCTCATCCCGGCGAAGTACCTCGATCCGATTATGCGCCAGGTGACGCCCGATCGCGTGCCCGCGCCTTCGCTCTTTCGCGAGCCCACAGCCGAACTCGCCTCGCTCGATGGCGCGCTGCGCTTCGGCAAGGACGCACAAGGCGCCTACGCCGCCTACACGATCAAACGCGGCGAATCCTTGTATACCTCCGTCGTCGCGCGCTTCACCGACTACCACGACAACGCCGGCATTTTACAGGCTTGCCAGACAGTCGCCGCGCGCAGCCGCATCCGCGACGTCACCGACATCGACACGGGCAGCGAAATCCGCATCCCGCTCGACATGCTCTCTTCGCGCTATCAGCCCAAAGGCACGCCCGATCGTGAAGAATACGAGAAGGTGATCATCGAGGCGGCGCGAATCCGGGGCAATCAGGGACGCGCACAGGGGCTGACCGGGATTGTGGTCATTTTGGATCCCGGCCACGGCGGAAACGATCCCGGCGTGCAGTCCGCGCGCGACGGCCTGAACGAGGACGAGATCAATTACGACATCGTCTGCCGGATCAAGGGCCTGCTCGAACGCGAGACGAGCGCGCGCGTACATGTGACGATGATAGATCGCAGCGCCGGTTTCACGCCGTCGGATAGCTCTCGTTTTACGAATGACGCCGACGAAGAACTCCTGACCAGCCCGCGACACAAAAACACCGACGGCGCGACGGTCTCGGCCAACCTTCGCTGGATGCTCGTGAACTCGATCTATCAGGCGGAGCTCCGGCGCGGCGTCGACCCGAACAAGATCATTTTCACCAGCGTCCACACGGACATGCTCTACAACGAACGGCTGCGCGGCGCGATGATCTACATCCCCGGCGCACAATACCGTCGGCAGCAGGAAGTCCGCCGCGACGCGGTCTACGCCGTCTACCAGGAAGGCAAGTCCTACAACCAATTCACGTCGAACGCCGGCGAGCGGCGGCGCGATGAGGCGCTCTCGCGCAATTTCGCCGACGCGATCCTGGGGGAGCTCGGCCGACGGCAGATTAAACGCCACGACCAGGGCGATCCGATCCGGACGGTGGTGCGCAAGGACCGGAATAACGTCTATGTGCCGGCGGTCATTCGCAACACGAAAGTGCCGACGAAGGTGCTGGTGGAAACGGCGAACATGAACAATCCGACCGATCGGGGCCGTCTGGCAGACCCGGCCTGGCGGCAGCAGTTCGCCGAGGCCTACGTGGACGCGCTGAAGCGGTATTACGGCTCGGAAGTGACGACGCGGGTGGCGCAAGTCGGCCGCTAGACCGGGCCGAGTGGCTTGTAACAAATGGGGTGCGGGTTTATACTGCGTCACAGGGGAACACCGCATGGGCGTGCCGGAGGGGCTGGGGCGTGCGCTTTCTGCGAAGCAAACGAAATCCAAAGCGGGGGGAACGTGTCATGGGCCACGCAGCGAAATTGGTGGGGGACGTCGGCATGAGCCGCGATGAGCGCTCGATGCTGCTCGGCAAGGGCGACGAAGCGGGCGGAGGGCCGGCACAGCAACTGCTCGGCGTGCTGACTACGATGCGCGAGACTGCGCAATCCGTCGTCGACGGCCGCGCAGGCCGGCGCTGGGCCGACGAGTGCATGAACCAACTGATCCTCGGCGTCGAAGTCGCCCTGGGCCAAGGTTGGGGCGAACTCGTCGACGCCTTCACAGACGCGGGCCGCATTTTGCAGTCCTACGAAAACGGCAATGTCACCGCCGAGGCGGCGCCCTTTCTGGTCGAGGCCTATGATCTCATGTGCGCGCTCGTCAGCGATGCAATGAGCGGCGATCCTTCGCCGGGCGTCATGGCGCAGTGGCGCGGCCGGTACCAACGCGAAGTGACCCGGCTCGAGATCGCCGGCGTCACGCTCGTGAGCGATGACGATTCCGGCGCGGATGAATCCGCCGAGTCCCGCGATGCGTTTGCGTTTCCCGATCTTTCTAAAAATATCGTGCGGCTGCGTCCGCAGGACGACCTGCCGACCCTCGATGAATTGCCCCCGCTCGACACGATGCTCGGCGGCGCGGCCTCCAGGGCCAAGGGCCCGGTGCAACAGGCGCGCGCAGATATCGCCCCGCCATTGGCCCGTAAAGACGTGACGCGCCCCTCGCGCTTTGAAGAGGCGCGCGCGCAAGAAGACGCTTCGGCAGCCAGCCGCACGGCCGCGGCGGAGCCCGCGCTCCGGACCGTCCAGCCGTCGCGGATCATCGTCGAGTTCGTGGATCGCATTTGCGACGAACTCGGCGGATTGCCGCAACGCTCCGCCGACGATCGCGCGCTTTCGATCGAAACGATTCAAGGCGGCATCGCCGCGCTCAAGCGCGAGGCGATCAGTCATGGACACAGCACCTCGGCGGAATTGTGCGACGAGATGCTCAAGGCCTGCATGCTCATGGGCGAAGGCCACGCGGAAGTAGACGAGTCCTTCACCGATCTCGGCTTCGCCTTCTGTGGCGTCTTCGTCGAGGCGATGGGAAACTCCACCAGCGAAAACGTCAACGAGTGGCGCGTCGAGTGCCGCGACCTCGTCGAAGCATGGCTGGAGTTGGCCACACGGCCCGATGCCTCCGAGGCCGAAGTGGCCGCCGTGAACAATGTCACGGAAATAGCCGAAGCAGCGTCGCCCATGGCGCCAGAACCCCAAGACGAAGGACTCTGGATCGGCTCCGCCGCAGCGCCTGAGACGGAGGAAACGATCGAGATCGTCCAAGCAACAATCGAAGCACCCGTCCCGGCGGTTTCCGAACCGCTGAAAGCGGCCGTGCCCGAACCTGTCGCGCCTGTTGCGATCGCGCCCGTGTCGTCGGCCCCTGTCGTCCAGGCGGCGCTTTCGCGGCCCGCGCAGATGCCGTCGGCCGATCTCTTCGTGCGCGCGCAGGAAGCGCTCGCGCGCGGCGACGCGGAAGCGGCCAAGGGCCTCGCATTGCAGGCCGCCGCCATGATCGCCGAGTCGGAAGTCGAGCGCGCCGACCAGCGCCTGCGCGACGCCGAAGCGCGGCTCAAGGCCAATGTTACCGCGACCGAAGACGCGCGCGGCGATGTGAAGAACACCGAAAAGCTGGTGATGAACGCGGCCTCCGAAGTGGCGGCGGGCGAGACCGCGCTCGGTCTGGCCAAGAGCCACACGGCCAAGATGACCCACGAATTGCAAGAATCCGAGATGGAAGTCGCCGATCTCGAGCGCCAGATTGCGGAGCTCCAGGCGCGTCTTGCCGAACAAATGACCGACGTGGCGCGTTCGCGCGATCGGCTCGACGAGGCCAAGGGTACGGAGACGGCCGGCGAGTCGCAGCTCGATACTCTGCGTGATAGCGAGAAAGAAACGCGCAAGGAACTCGAGGCCGCCCGCCAGCGTGTCAAGGATCGCCAGCGCGGCACGGCGGAGATCGAGAGCGAAATGGACCGCGCACGCGAAATGCTCAGCCGCCAGCGCACCTCGCTCGCGGACATCAAGCAGACCATCTCCCGGCCCGAACCCATCAAGACCGGTGGACAAGGAAACGGAAGCGATCCGCTTCTCTTCTAGTAGTTAAAGTTCTTGTTGCATTCCATCGGGGGACGGATTGTGCGCGGTAGAAGTGAGATCGTCGGTGCTGTAGATTTTGGTTCGCGAGAGATCCGGGTGGTTATCGCCCGTAAAGACACCGACGGCACAATCCAGATCATCGGTCACGGCGCGTCTCCCGGCCACGGATGCGTGTCGCAGGGCGTGATTCAGGACCTCAGCGCCGCGCAATCCTGCCTCAAGGACGCATTGCGCGAGGCCGAGGCCGAGGCGCGCATCAAGGTGATGACGCTCTTCTGCGGCATCAACGGCCGCAACGTCGAGACCTTCATCCGCGAAGGCCAGATTGAACTCGACACCGAAGTCGTCGAGCAGCGCCACATGGACGAGGCGATCGATATCGCGTCGGCGGACATCAGCGAGGCCGGCCAGCGCGTCCTGTCCTCGCTCGCCGCGCAGGAGTGGTACGTGGACGATCTCCGCGTCGCCGACCCGATCGGCATCACCGGCCGCGTGCTGAAGATCCGCGTACACTTCGCGCGCATCCCCGCAGTCATCGAGGACAACATCGCGCTCTGCGTCGAGTCGCAGAGCCGCGAGCTTGAGGACATCATCTTTATGCCGCTCGCCGCCGCGCTCGGTTGCCTCACGCCGGAGGACCGCGAACTCGGCGTCGCCGTGCTCGACATCGGCCGCATGACCACCGGCCTCGCCGTCTTCCGCGACCGCCGCATCCTCGGCACGCACAGCTTCGAGTGGGGTGGCTACCACCTCACGCGCGACGTCGCGGCCGGGCTGCACGTGTCCTTCGAAGAGGCCGACGACCTCATCCTCGAATACGGCATCACCGCAGAGCGCATCGCCGCCGGCGGCGACGGCGCCGAGG
>VFKU01000882.1 GCA_009885415.1 Rhodothermota bacterium | reverse complement strand
CGGGCACGGCGGTGACGGCGCAGCCGGGCATTGACGGGGTCGGCACGATCGCGCAGGGCTTCCTCGAGAATTCCAACGTACAGACCGTCGAGGAGATCATCGGCATGGTGATCGCCCAGCGCGCGTACGAGGCGAATTCGCAAGTGATCAAGACCGCCGACGAAATGCTGCAAATCGCAAACAACGTGCGCGGATAGTCGGGGGAGGGGCTGATGATGCGTAGAGGCTGGTTGACGGTGGCCTTCGCGGCGATGTGTGGCGCGCCGTGGGCCGATACCGCCGCGCCGCGCGTTACGCAGGCCGTCGTCGCCGCGCCCCATCTCGAAATTTCCGGTGGAATGCTCGCGGAAGATTTGCGCGCGCAGCTTCGCCGCGAAATGCCGTGGGACGCGGAGGCCGCCGTTGTCGATGTGACGCTGCCCGCGGGCGACTTCCGCGTTTCGGACGGCGAGGTCGCGGTGGTGTGGCGCAAGGACCCGCAGTACGAGTATCTCGGCCCGGGGGCGTTTCGCGGCGAGGTCCGTGTGGACGGCCGCGTCGAGCGCACGGTGTTCGCGCGGGTCAATATCGCGGCCTACGACGCGGTGGTCGTCGCGGTGCAGCCGATCAGCCGGGGCGACATCATCGGCGCGGGCAATGCCCGCCTCGAGAAACGGGAACTCTCTGCGCTTGACCCGGGCGCGTTCTTCAGCATGGAGGAGGCCGCCGGCCGCGTCGCGCGCACGACGATTCTGCCGGGACAGACGCTGAATGCGCGTCGCCTCGAATTGCCCGCGCTCGTCAAGCGTAACCAGCTGGTCGCGGTCGAGGTGCGCGTGGGCGGGCTCGTTATTCGCGGCGAGGCCAAGGCGCAATCCAATGCGGCGGCGGGCGACACGGTCGTGTGCATGAATTCGGCGTCCAACTTGAAATTCAGCGGCGTCGTGCGCGCCGATGGCGTGGTCGAAGTGAACTAAGGGAGGCATTGACGATGAAACGACGATATGTGATTGCCGCGGTCTTGCTGGCGGCCAGCGCCGGCGCGCGGGGTGATTCGCTCTTCAGCCGGCAGGTGGCCGATCGGGGGACGCTGATTTCGGCCGACAAGATGCGTTTTCAAATGGGCGATGTGATCACGGTGCTCGTCCGCGAGCAGATCAACGCCAAGGCCGACTCGAAGCTCAACACGAAGAAAAAGACAAAGCTGAGCGCGGAGGCAAACCCATCGGACAACGCGACCTTTGTCGGAAACGATGCGCTGATCGAATTTCCGGAAGGGATACTTCCGAATTTCGGTGTTGACATGGACAACAAACACGAGACCGACGGCACCACCAGCCGCCGCAACCAGGTGACGTTCACCGTGGCTTGCACGGTCACGAAGGTCTTGCCAAACGGCAACGTGGAAATCCAGGGCGAGAAGCGCGTGACGGTGAACCGCGACGACTCGATTATTCACCTCTCCGGCATGGCGCGCACGCGCGACGTGAGCGCGGACAACACGATTGATTCGATGCAGCTTGCGAATGCGCAGATCGAGCTCAAGGGCCAGGGGCCGCTGTGGAACAACCAGCGCCGCGGGTTCTTTACTCGCTTTCTCGATTGGTTCTCACCCTTCTGAGGGATTGGAGACGAAGTATGTTTACTAAAGCAATTCGAGTGTTTGTCCTCCTCGCGTGCGGTCTGAGCGCGGTCTCGGCGCACGCGGTCCGCGTGAAGAACCTGTGCGAGGTGCAGGGCGCTCGCGGTAATGCGCTCAAGGGCGTGGGCATCGTGGTGGGCCTCGG
>VFKU01000338.1 GCA_009885415.1 Rhodothermota bacterium | reverse complement strand
CACGACCTCGAGCTGGGTGCGGACGGCAAGGTCTACGCGGTGGACATGATCAACGATGCGATCTATACGCTGGATCCGGCGACGGGCGAGCGCGCGGTCATCGCGTTCCCCGGCGGCAAAGACCCGAGCGCGGACACGAACCCGCGCCTGGGGCCGCACTCGATTGAGGCCGACCACGACGGCAATATGTGGATGACGCTGGCGCTCTCGGGCCAGATGGCGAAGTACGATGTGAAGACGGGCGAGTTCACGATTGTGTCGAGCGCGCCGGCGCCGCGCCCGCGCGGGGCCTATCCGCACACGTTGCGCGTGCAGGCCGACCTTACCAAGGACGCCAAGGGCCGCGTGTGGTACACGGACGCGGGCTCTGAGGTGTTCAGCCTCGATCCGACGACGAATGAAGTAGTGCAATACAAGACTCCTACGGCAGACCAGGCGGTGGGTGGAGGCCGCGGCGAATCGCGCGGCCGCACTCCTTACGGCGTGAGCATCAGCCCGGTCGACGGCACGGTGTGGTACACCAAGCTTAACGGCAACCGCTTGGGCCGCATCGACCCGAGCCTGCCGCCGGCCGAAGCGGTGAAGGAGTGGGTGCCGCCGTTCCGCGGACCGCGCCGCCACGAAGTGGGTCCGGACGGGATCGTGTGGGTGCCGGCATTTGCGACAGGCGTGATCGGCAAGTTCGATCCGAAGACGGAGTCGTGGGAGATGATCGATCTGCCGGCGAAGATGGACCAGATTCCGTATGCGCTGAGCGTGGACATGAAGACGGGGATGGTGTGGATCTGCGGCACGATGAACGACACGATGATGCGCCTCAACCCGAAGACGAAGGAGCTGGTCGAGTACCGCATGCCCTCGCGCGTGACGTATACGCGCGAGGTCGAGTTCGGCAACGACGGCAGCGTGTGGGTGTGCAACTCCAACTACCCCGTGCGTCATACCGAACGCGGCCGAGGATCGATCATCAAGATCGTCACTGCGGACTAAGCGAAGGATATAGCCATCAAACACACGGGCGGGCATCCACCACGGATGCCCGCCCGATTTTTTTGTTGCGTAGTTGCGCTGGACTCATGCAGTGGATCTGAGCAATGCGACGGGAGGCATCATGAGGTCCGCAATGCTGTTGACGACACGGTCCGGCTGATAGGCATAGCGCCCGAGATCCATCGAACTCGCGCCGCCGGTGAGTACGAGGACGGTCTCATAGCCCATCTGAACACCCCCGAGAATGTCCGTCTCCATGGTGTCGCCCACCATAATCGTTTCGTCTGCCGTCAACCCCATCGCCTTGCGCGCCGCGCGCATCATGATCGGGCTCGGTTTACCGACGCTAAACGCCTCGACCCCTGTGGCTTTCTCAATCATCGCCGTGATCGCGCCGCAGCCGGGACGCAGACCGTGCTGCGTTGGACAATTGGGGTCCAGGTTTGTCGCGATTAGCTTGCTCCCCTTCATCACGTTGTTCACCGCCGACTCGATCATCTCGAAGGAGATCGTCCTTCCCTCGCCGACCACGACGTAATCGGCGTCGTTCTCCACGATGGCGTAGCCGTGCGAGTGCAAGGCGTTCAGGAGTCCGCCTTCGCCAATGACGAAGGCGGTGCCGTGCGGCTTCTGCGCGGCGAGGAACTGCGCGGTGGCCATCGCGCAGGTGAAGATGTGTCTGTCTTCCACCTCGAAGCCCAAGCGCCGGAGCTTGGTGGCGACGTCTCGTGCCGTTCGCTGGCTGTTGTTCGTCAGAAAGATGAACGGCGTGTCAGTGGCGCGAAGGTGATTGACGAACTCCACCGCCCCCGGGATTGGGTGCGTCCCCCGGTAAATGACTCCATCCATGTCCAATAGATATCCGCGCATACTGCGAGCTACTCCTCTCGGCCCAGGGCCGAGCTGTTCATTCGCGATCAACACCTTGACACCTCAGATCGATCGATTCATTCGGGCCCATCGCAAGGTACAGGTCAAGACGCAACAACTGTGCCACTTGGAGGTTAGTTCAACATAGCGATTTGAAGAGAAAAGGATTAGCAGCATCAGTTTCGAATGTCGCTGTAGAGAGATTCCTTCATTTCTGGCGCTTTAACTCAAGCGATCCCACCATTCGGTAGTCAAGCGGTTGATGCCCTGCGCCGAGTCCCTCAATTCGGGCT
>VFKU01000262.1 GCA_009885415.1 Rhodothermota bacterium | reverse complement strand
GGCCTTGGACTTGGCCTTCGAGAGCGCCGGCAACAACATGCCGGCCAGAATGGCGATGATCGCAATGACCACCAACAATTCAATGAGGGTGAAAGCTCGACAGCGAATGCGGCTGCGACTGTAAAGAAACAATGACAGAATTTTTTTGTTCATAACATTTTCTCAGCCGCCACACGCGGGGCGGTTTGATTGGGAACTGGCAGCAAGGTAGCGCGGCCTGACAAGGTTTCCAGTAGAATCTTTATCCAGCTTCAGATCGGGGTGCGTGACGAATTTGTAACCACCGAGGTCAGTCATGCGGCAGCCCGTATTTGAAATTGACGGGAATTGTTGATTTGATCCCAGCATTCATCCCAGCGGTTTCCCATCAAGGCGCACCGCAGCGCGAGGATGTTTTCGGCGCCGGATTGTGACCAGTACATCCCGGATTGTTTGAGGCGCTTGCCAATGACTGCTTTGCATCCCGCCTCCACTACGCCCGAGCCGTAAAAGAGGCCCTGCCCTCGAAATGTTCCATACATCATCTTGTCCTTGTTGTTCTCCAGGTAGCGGATTTTCTCGTGAATCTTCTTCAACGTTTCGGCGGAGGTTTCGCCCAACTCACCGACTCGCTTGTTCAGGCCAGCGATGACGGCTTGGACTTGGTCCTTCTGCATCTGCTCTTTCCATTGGTCCTTCATTCGACCCGCCGATGGGGTGTCCTTGCCGTAGAGCAGTTGGCTCAGTTCGTGGAGGTATTCCATCATGTGAAAGAAATCCAGAATGAGGATGGCCAACGGGAAGTGGGTTCTGGCCAGTTGCCAAATCCACGCCGCCCCGTCCCCGATGAACACAATTTTCTGAGCTTTGCCAATGCCCCGACGCCTGGCCTCCTCGCGCAGCAAGGGCGCAAAGCTCTCCACCGATTGAAGAGTTCCGACGTAGCTGGTTGACTGGTAGTCACGCACTGGCTGGCCCTCCTCGTCGGTCTTGGTTTGGGAGAAGACGCACCCCAGTTTGACCTCGCGAGTCTTGGCGGTGCCGTCGTCCTGCTTGCCTTTGCGACCCTCCAGTTCCCGGGCGACCATAGGAATGCCGGTCCCATCGGCTTCCACGTAGCAGATGGGCATGGGTTTGGCTTCAACCTCAGGGCCGGTCAGCTTGAGTTGCACGGCAACCTTCGGGCCGCTGTGTGCCACCAGCCGCTGGATTTGTCGGCCGTCGATTTGGATGCCGGCCAGTTCCTTCAAATCGTCGCTGGCTGCTTCAAATCCTTCCCTGGCGGCGGCCCGGCTGGCCAATCGGACCAAACCCGGTGAGGCGCCATCGATCAAGCCCAAGGCCTCATCCAGCGGACAGCGCCCGTGTTGATCCTTGGGCGAGTAGAGGTAGTCCCGTTCCAGGTCGATCGCTCCGAAGATCGTGTCCACCGTGCGAGAACGGTCGGCATGACATTTTTCCCCTTTCTGGGTTTGGGCCGGCGAAAGCGAATCGGCCACTGACTGCACCAGTTTCTCCAGCAGGACGCGGCCATCCTTGAGCAGCGCGGCGCGCAAGCCCAACTCGGCGGCTTCCAAATTGTTGACGCCCTGTTGTGCCCACTGCTGGGTGACCAGGGCTATGAATGCTTGGGTTTCCTTGAAGCGTTCGTCTTGGCACTCGGCAGGTTCGAGGCGTTTTTTTTACTGTCGTCAGCCAACCCCTCCCATTGTGTGATCTGATCGGAAAGGGTGACGAACTCGTCGGCCAAGGTGTTGAAAAGGCGGAAGTTCTCGACCTGCTTTTCGACCTCCCCAGCCTGCGCGGCGGGAATGCGCTCGGAACACTTTTTACCCTTCAAGGAGCATTGCAGAACGAAATAGGGTCCAGACTCGATGATTTTGCCATCGCGTCGGGTCTTAAAAAACTGGCGACTTAATGAACCGCGGCGCAAGTGGTCGATCTGTTTCATTCGTTCGAGAACCGCGTCGCGTTGAGAACGGAGAGCTTGAAGGGAAGCAGGCATGCGCACTTGTATCCATACAGATACAATAAGGCAACTCAAAAAAAGCGCGCCCGCCAAGGCGTGCCTCTTTTCGGTTACTTTTTTGTCACACACCCGCCAGACTCTGCGGCAACCTGCGGCGGGATCAGGTATTCATGCCCGCGAATTTGCGGTGGAGACTGTGACTTGGATGTTCGTTCCCTCAGAGGCGGCAAGTTGAACCAATGCAAATACCGGAGCAAACGGGCATTTCATACGGAACGAGCGAAGCCGCCGGTTTCCGCGATCTGGAGCGTCTGGTGTCACTTTTTCAGCCGGTAAAATCTCCTGCTGCTTGAAATGGAATTCGTCACCAGATTTTGCAGCTCAACCAAAGCAGGCGTATCGGTGACGGCGACCCATTTAGTGTTCGAGCCGAGGTTCGCGGTGGTTTCCAACTGATAGCCTTGAGCGGTGGCAGGCCACGAAATCAAAACGTTGCCGCCCGTGCTTTGGATGTTCAACGCCGGGGCTGGGGTGGGGGTTGCGTAGGATGTTCCGCTCTCGGACACAATCACGGCGTCGATCCTGGGATCCAAGTCGAAGTAGAAATGTCCCGTATTCAAGGCCAGTGTGAAGGCGTCCTGGGAACCGACGGACCCATATCTTTGACCGAGCGGGTCGGCATAGGCGCTGGCGTGTGCCGTGGCTTGAAGGACACCCTGCAATTCAAACG
>VFKU01000605.1 GCA_009885415.1 Rhodothermota bacterium | reverse complement strand
CCGCTGAACGACAACAAGATCGTGTACGGCCACTCCTTTGCGATGTACGCGCTGAGCGAATACGGGATGGCCTCGGGGGATTTGCGCGGGATGGAATGGGCCTCGCGCACCTACGAGACCATCCAGGCGCTCGCCAGCGACAACCTCAACGGCGGCTTTCATGAGTTTTTCGAGCGCGACTGGCGCAAGCGCGCCAAGGGACGCGGCGGCGGCGATCGCAAGTCGCTCGACGTCCACATGCACCTCATGGAGGCCTTCACCAACCTCTTCGAGGCCAGCGGCGCGCCGATCTACCACGACAAGACGCTCGAAATCGTCGAGCTGCTGTTTCGCCACATGATGCACCCGCAGCACGGCACGGGCATCGCGCAGTTCACGCCGGAGTGGACGCCGCAGCGTGCGATCATTTTCGACAACGTATGGGGCGCGGACCGCGACGTCGCGGACGACGAAGGGCGGCCGCTCGACAACACCAGCTACGGCCACAACGTCGAGTTCGGCTGGCTGCTCCACCACACGATCAACATCCTCGGCCTCGACCTCGACGCGTACAAGGACCGGCTGCGCAAACTCTACGATCACTGCCTCAAGTACGGAATCGACCGCCAGCGCGGCGGGGTCTACTGCGAAGGCCAGCACGACGGGCCCGCGCGCGAGCGCAACAAGGAATTCTGGCAGCAGGCGGAGGCGCTCGTCGCCATGCTCGACGCCTTCCAAATTTTCGGCGACGAAAAATACCTCGACGCTTACGAGAACATCCACCGCTTCGTCATGGACACCGTAATCGCACACGACATCGGCGAGTGGTATCCCCTATTCGACGAAAACAACAACCGGCTGAGCGACTACATGGCGCACGCCTGGAAGATCAACTACCATACGGTACGCAGCGTCCGTGAATGCGAAAGCCGTTTATCGAAACTGGTGTATTCCTAGGGGAGGGTCGCGCTCCCGCGCGACCGCCGCCCTAATCGACAACCACGATGTTTACCGGGAGAACGGAAATGCACATCCGAATCTCGCTATTGATCCCTGCGATCGCGGCGACACTCGTCTCCGTTTCGTCTTACGCCGCGCTCGACGCCGACGCAATAGGAAAGGCCGCGGGCGCGAAAACACAGATCACCGACGACGGCGTGATCCGCATCTCGTGGCCAAGGAATGACGTGGCGGTCACGGTGGACGGCCTAACGCTCGACCCTTTCGCCGGACTGGGCTCGTGGGCGGCGTTTAAGGAAACGGCGCACGGGGCCATGTTGATGGGCGACACGGTCGTCTTCGAGGACGAGATCAATCCGGCCATAGACGCGGCCTTCAAAGGCGGCCTCGAAGTCACCGCGATTCACAATCACTTCGTCTTCGACCAGCCGAAGATAATGTTCATGCACATTGGCGGCATGGGTGAAGCGCCTGCGCTGGCGGCGAGCGTCAAGGGCGTGTGGGACGCGATCAAGGCCGTGCGCGCGGCCTCACCCGCGCCGGCCGGGACCTTCGCCGGCCCCGCGCTGAAGCCCGGCACGATCTCCCCCACTCCGCTCGAACAAATCCTCGGCGCGAAGGCCGCCACGCAAAACGGCGTCGCCAAATTCACCTGGGCGCGCCCCGGCGCGATGCACGGCACGGACATCGGCGGCTCGATGAACCTGACCACTTGGGCCTCCTTCAGCGGGAGCGACGCGCTCGCGGCGGTGGCCGGTGATTTCATCATGTCCGAAAACGAAGTGCAGCCGGTCTTGCATGAGCTGCGCGCCGCGGGCATCAACATCGTCTCGCTGCACAACCACATGATCGGCGAGGAGCCGGCCTTCTTCTTCACGCATTTTTGGGGCAAGGGCCCCGCGGTGTCGCTTGCAAATGGACTGAAGAAGGTCATCGACGCGCAGAAATTTGTAAAGTAACATCGATTCAGGGCCCCACGGCATGAGCGGACAACTCGAGGGTAAACGCGTCCTCGTCACCCAGGCGGACGATTTCATGGGCCCCGCCATCGCGCGGGTGTTCCGCGAGGAAGGCGCCGAGGTGATCGCCGATACGCGCGACCTTCGGCCGCCGGACGCGGCGCAGCGCCTCGTTGAGTCTGCCGGCCGCGTAGACGTGCTGGTGGCGAATCTTTGCGAGCACAAGTGGTTCGAATCCCTGGCGAACGAAATTCCGGATGACAAGTGGCTGGCCTACTTCGACGAAATGGTGCACCCGCTGATGCGTCTTACGCGCGCCGTGTTGCCGCAGATGATCGCGCGCAAGGCCGGCAAGATCGTCGCGATGAATTCCGCCGCGCCGATTCGCGGCATCCCGAAGCTCGCGGCCTATTGCACGGCCCGCGGCGCGCAGAATTCCTTCGTGCGCGCGGTGGGCCTTGAGGTCGCGCGGCACAACGTCCAGATCAATGCGATTGCACAAAACTACGTCGAGAATCCCGCATACTATCCACCGGAAATGACGGCGAACGCCGAGATGATGAAGCGTATGCTCCAGGTCATTCCGGCGAAACGGCTGGGCAAGGGCGAGGAGTCCGCGTGGCTCGCGGCCTTTCTGGCCTCCGATCGCGCGGACTTCATTGTGGGCCAGGTGATTCCCTTCGCGGGCGGCTGGGTGACGACGACCGGGTAAGCGGAAATTTCGGGGGCAGGTGTGAATTGGCGTAGTGTGCTGGATCCGAGGCGGCTCTCCGCGAAGCAACGAGCGGACATGGCGGCGCTCTTCGCGCCCGTCTTCGTGTTTCTCCTCGCGATCCTGGTGTTCTCACGCTCGATCGGCAATCAGTTTCTCCCCTTCGACGATGCGCTCTATGTGACCGAGAACCTGCACGTGCAGGAGGGCCTTACGCCGGCCTCGATCGCCTGGGCCTTCACGACGGGCCACGCGGCCAACTGGCATCCACTCACCTGGATTTCGCACATGACCGACGTCGCTGTGTTTGGCCTCGATCCGCGCGGACACCACGCCACAAATATTCTCCTGCACGCACTCAACTCGACGCTGGTCTACCTGCTGTGTTTCAAGTTCGCCGCCCGGCCCGCGGCGCTCGCCGTCGCGCTTCTTTTCGCCATACACCCGCTGCATGTCGAGTCAGTCGCCTGGGTTTCGAGCCGCAAAGATCTGCTCTGCGGATTTTTCTGGCTGCTGGGTCTGTTCGCCTATGAGCGTTACGCCAAAGCGCCTTCGCGGCGGGCGTATGGCCTGGTCACCGCGGCCTTTGTGTTTTCGTTTCTCGCCAAACCCGTCGCCGTCACCTTCCCCATGGTCTTGCTCATCCTCGATTTCTGGCCTCTCGCGCGCTTTCAGCAGAACGGCGGCCCGATCGGCCGCCGACAACGCCTCATGCTCCTCGTGGAAAAGCTGCCCCTCTTTTTGTTGGCCTTCGCTTTCAGTGCGATCACGATTGGGGTCCAGGGCGTCGGCGGCGCGATGAACGAGCTCGGACCGGTTTCGCTCGGCGCGCGAAT
>VFKU01000547.1 GCA_009885415.1 Rhodothermota bacterium | reverse complement strand
CTCGCGAGCGTGCGAGGAATGGGCGTCGCGGTCATGTGTAGGCGGTCCGGCGCGGTGCCCTTGAGTGCAAGCCGCTCGCGCTGCCCGACACCGAAGCGGTGCTGTTCATCTACGATGACGAGACCGAGCCGGTGAAAGCGCGTGGCGTCCTCGAAAAGCGCGTGCGTGCCGATGGCGAGTTGCGCGGAGCCCTTCTCGACTTCGTCGCGCGCCTCGCGCGGACTGCTTCCGGTGATCAGCGCCACCCGGATGCCGTGCGGCCCGAGCCACTCGAGCGCGGTGCGGTAATGCTGCGCGGCCAACACTTCGGTTGGCGCCATGAGCGCCGCCTGGTGGCCGCCGTCGATGCAGGCCGTCGCGGCGAGTAGCGCCACGAGCGTCTTGCCGCAGCCGACATCGCCCTGCATCAGCCGCGCCATCGGCCGCGGCGCCGCCATGTCGGCGAGGATTTCCGCGACGGCGGACGATTGGCCCGACGTGAGCGCGAAGGGGAGCGTCCGTCGAAACGCACGGAGCCCAGGTCCGTCGATTGGATGAGCGATACCCATTTCGCAGCGCTGCCGCAGCCGCTCGCGCATTACGCCAGTCTGCAAGACGAACAGTTCTTCATAGGCGAAACGCGCGCGCGCGGTTTCGGCCTCGGCCAATTCGTCCGGAAGATGCGCGGCGCGCAGCGCGTCGGCGTAAGAAGGGAATCCTTCGCGGAGCGCGATCTCGGCCGGGACCACCTCTTCGGAAGCTATACCAGCTTCCAACGCGCTAAAAATCCAACGCCGGAGCAATCGCTGCGAGAGTCCCTCGGTGAGCGAATATACGGGGGCGATGCGGCCGACGTTGAGTAGGTCGTCCGCCTCGCCGGAACACAACTCATAGTCCGGATTTCGCAGGGCCAGTCCGCTGAATTTCCCCACAACGCCGCTGAGAAAAAGCGTGGCGCCCGGCTTGAGCGTCCGCGCGAGATAGCCCTGGCCAAACCAGATCGCCTTGATGCGGCCGCTCTCGTCCTCGAGCGTCACCTCGGCCAGCGACATCCGCCCGCGCAGGCGCACCACGCGGCTCGTGGCGACGTACCCCATCACGTTGACGCGTGCGCCTTCCGCCGCCTCCGAGATCGGCGAAATAACCCGGCGGTCTTCATAGCGGCGCGGAAAGTGCCGGAGCAGATCACCGACACTCAGAATCCCAAGCCGGCCCAAGGCCTCCGCGCGCTTCGGGCCGACGCCTTCCAGGCCCGACACCGGATCGGCAGCGCAAAGAGACGGATCGCGCTCAGCACGCGCGGCGGAATCCGCCCGTCGGCCCATGAAAAATGTTCCCCCGATGCCCCCGCGGACGGTAAGGCCCGCGCATCGTGCTCATTGTAGCCTGAGCGCGGCCGCGACGCTAGGTTGGAGCTATCTTGGGACGAGCTGTGGGGCGTTGATACACTAGCGCGTCT
>VFKU01000015.1 GCA_009885415.1 Rhodothermota bacterium | reverse complement strand
GTATCGGTAGGGCGGGTCATGACCCGCCCTACCGATACGCTCACATTTTTCCAGGTGATGATCATCTCTACTCTAGTCCAGCGTTTCGTCTTACGCGTAACCGCAATGCGTTCAGGCGAATGAACGCACCCGCGTCCGCCTGCCGATACGCGCCCGCATCTTCTTCGAAGGTCGAAATCTTCGGATCATACAGCGACTTCGGCGCGCGCCGCCCGACCAGCGTGCACGATCCCTTGTACAATTTCACCCGCGCCGTCCCGGTCACATTCTCCTGCGAAGCGTCGACATACGACATCAGCGCGCGCATTTCCGGCGAGTACCAGAAACCGTTGTAGATGAGCTGCGCGATCTTTGGAGACAACTGGTCGCGTTGCAACATCACCTCGCGGTCCATCGTGATCGATTCGACGCCGCGGTGCGCCGCATAGAGCACCGTCCCGCCGGGCGTCTCGTAGACCCCGCGCGACTTCATGCCCACAAAGCGGTTCTCGACCAGATCCACGCGCCCAACGCCGTGGCGCCCGGCGATCTCGTTCAGCTTGGCGAGCAGCGCAGCGGGGGAGAGGCGCGTGCCGTTCACCGCCACCGGCGTGCCCTCCTCGAAGTCCACCTCGACGTACTCCGGCTCGTCCGGCGCCTTGCGCGGGTCCTGCGTCAGGATGAACATATCATCAGGCGGCTCCGCCCACGGGTCCTCGAGGATTCCGCCTTCGAACGAAAGATGCAACAGGTTTCGGTCCATCGAGTAGGGCTTCTTCACCGTCACCGGCACTTCGATGTTGTGCTTCGTCGCGTACTCCATCATCGCCGTGCGGCTGTTCAGGTCCCACTCGCGCCACGGCGCGATGATCTTCACGTTCGGCTCGAGCGCGAAATACGTCAGCTCGAAACGCACCTGGTCGTTGCCCTTGCCCGTCGCGCCATGCGACACCGCGTCGCCCTTCTCCTTGCGCAAGACGTCGATCTGCGCCTTCGCGATCAACGGCCGCGCGATGCTCGTGCCGAGCAGGTAGCTCCCCTCGTAGATCGCGTTCGCGCGCAGCGCGGCGAAAACAAAATCCCGCACGAACTCCTCTTTCAAGTCAAAGACGTGTACAGAGCTCGCGCCGGTCTTGATCGCCTTCAGTCGCGCGGGCTCGGTCTCCTCGCCCTGGCCCAGGTCCGCGATGAACGCAACGACCTCCGCCTTGTACTTGTCCTG
>VFKU01000464.1 GCA_009885415.1 Rhodothermota bacterium | reverse complement strand
GGTCACCTACGGCCTCGGCACCGAAAACCAAAACCTCCCAGGCTTCGTCTCCATGTGCCCCAACGGCTACCCCATCCAGGAATCGCAAAACTGGCAATCCGGATTCCTCCCCGGCGCCTACCAAGGCACCTACATCGACACCAAAAACGTCGAAGTCGACAAACTCATCGAATACATCAAAAACAACTACGTCTCGCAGCGCGACCAGCGCGCGCAAATCGATCTGCTCGACCGGCTCAACGCGCAGCACGCCGATGCCCGCGGCCACGGCGGCGACCTCGACGCCCGCATCCACTCCTTCGAACTCGCCTACCGCATGCAACTCGAAGCCACCGACGCCTTCGACATCACCCGCGAACCCGAGGCCATCCGCGAGATGTACGGCACGAGCGTCCAATCGCGCCAGCTCCTCATTGCGCGCCGCCTCGTCGAGCGCGGCGTACGCTTCGTACAAGTCTGGCACGGCGCCGGACAGCCCTGGGACCACCACGACGACATCGAAGAAGGCCACCGAAAACTCGCCAAGGAATGCGACCCCGGCATCGCCGCCCTACTCAAAGACCTCAAACAACGCGGCCTCCTCGACTCCACCCTCGTCCTCATCACCGGAGAATTCGGACGCACCCCCACCGTCGAACTCCCCACCCCCGGCTCCAACGCCGGCAAACTCAACGGCCGCGACCACAACCACTACGGCTTCACCGCCGTCCTCGCCGGCGGCGGCACCAAAGGCGGCACCGTCTACGGCGCCACCGACGAATTCGGATTCAAAGCCCAAGACAACCCCGTCCACGTCCACGACCTCCACGCCACCATGCTCCACCTCCTCGGCTTCGACCACACCCAACTCACCTACCGCTACGCCGGCCGAGACTTCCGACTAACCGACGTCGCCGGAAACGTCGTCCACGACATCCTCGCGTAATCGCCACGAATGCGGCTGCCGAGGGGAGGGCGGAACCAGTGCACACTAATCGCCCGAGCTGCCCTCCCTCTTAGCCCTTTACGCCCCCGAGCCCATGATCCCATTCGTCCCATGCTTCCTATGATTCGCATGGGTTCCCTCTGTCCCATAAGTCCCATTGGTTCTTCGCCCTTCCTCTGCGACCTCCGTGGCCTATTTGATAAAAATGCCGTTTGTGTCAATAGGTTTCTTCTTGTTCAGCGCGACGAATTAGTTCTGCCGTCCAACGCGCCGACCCATTGTTTCCCGGCCCGATTCCTTCGCGCAGCGGCGCACCC
>VFKU01000378.1 GCA_009885415.1 Rhodothermota bacterium | reverse complement strand
TGCCGCCGCCCAAGCCTTCGAGCGCAGCGGTGGGACGCCGCCCCAAGCGCGTGAATCCGGGCCAACCGTACAGATTCGCGGCGAGCGCTTCGCCTTCGGAAATAGCGAAGACCGCCCGCGCATCGACGTTCGCGTCTAAGCGCTCAGGCCCCGCCGATAAAGATGACCGGCCCCGCGGCCTTGGGGAACTTGCCGGGCAAATCGTTGTTGTCATTCGTCGCTTGTCCGCGGCTCTTTCGGGCAGTGTAATCGAAATCCAGTTCGCCGTCGCCCTTGCCATTCTGTTCTGCGTCGCGTGTGGCCAGGAAATACGTCGCCAAGCCGAGGATGTGATATTGGTAGGCCACGGGGAAGTCGATGAGATTGAGGCCGTTGACTCCGAAATCGACGACCAGCCCGGAAGTTCCGACGTTGAGAGCCGGACCCGCGCTCATGAGCACAAAGGCGTCGTAGCTCGGTGGCGGAAAAGACAGCTGAGTGTTGATTTGGTCGATCGCCGTCACATCGAGATTGAAAGGACGCGGATCGCTTTGGTTTCCTTGGCGCCCCGCTAAGTCATAAATGATCTTGCTAAATTGTCGGAACTGCCGTTCGTTGACCGGAATATAGATGAATGGCCGAAGTTCCTGTGCTGCCTGCCGGGTGAGGTCATTGACCGTTTCTGGATCTGACCCGTTGAATATAGCATCGCCGAGATACAGGCCATGGTAGTTAACGAATGAGTACGACTGCGTGCCTCCATCAAATTCTGGCGAAGGCGAATACTCCAGACGGCTGATATTTCCATCACTGTCCGCGTCGGAACCCAAACCCCGCGAAAAATTATCGTAGAGATCTTGATTACCATGCTCCCGCAAGTGGGCCATCCATGGTAGAAGGAAGAAAGCATTCTCTGGCGCAAAATCGTCGTTGCCGATACCGTCGACAATGTCTGTCGGTCGCGTATTCGGATTTTGGAATGAATCCTTGAGGAAGACCGGGCTCAGATAGCCGTAGGCTGGAGGAAACGAGCCGTTGTCCACATAGTAGGCGGTAAGTGTGGTGCGAATCTGATTGAAATTGTTTTTCAGTGCGCTCAGTTTCGCCAACTCGATCGCTTTGGGCAGGCCGACGGCGATAAAGCCCGCGAGGATCCCGATGATCGCGATGACGACCAGAAGTTCGACGAGGGTGAAACCGGATGATGTGCGGCGGGGACGCATCTGTGGGACCTCCAGGCTGCGTTGCATGCCCTACGCGAAGTCTAGCAGAGGCCCCGAAATCCTTCAACCGCCGCGCCTTGAACCGGGCGCGATTGATGCGTAGTATCGGCGGTTTTCGCGCCTTTCTCGGCGCGCCGCGCCTCCCGGGGACCATGACTGAGCCGACCATCAAACTAAACGCTCAACAGCGCGACGCCGTGACCGCGCCGGACGGGCCGGTGCTCGTGCTTGCCGGCGCGGGCTCCGGCAAGACGCGCGTGATCGTCGAGCGGATCGTCTGGCTCATTGACGAGCGCGGCATCGATCCGCGCGCGATCCTCGCCGTCACCTTTACGAACCGCGCGGCCGGCGAAATGCGCGAGCGCGTGATGAAACGCTTGGGGACCGAACGCCTCGCGAGTTGGGTCGGCACCTTTCACTCCTTCGGTCTCTTCGTGCTCCGGCGCGAGATGGAGCATCTCGGCCGCTCGAAGACCTTCAGCATATTCGACGACACCGACCAAGTGGGCCTGATGAAGCGGCTCATCAAGGAGCTCGGCCCAAGCTACGAGGCGGTGTCTCCGCGCGACGCGTTGCACTGGATCAGCACGCTCAAAGCAGAACTGAAAGCACCCGGCGTGGAGCCGGAGGACGCCGAGGACCCCGAAGAGAAATCCTTCCGCGAGTTGTGGACGCGCTATCACGCCTCGCTCGAGCGCGCCAGCGCGGTGGACTTCGACGACCTCATCGTGCTCACGGCGCGGTTGTTGAGCGAGAACGAAGAAGTGCGCGAGCGCTACCGCCGGCGTTACAAGCATGTGCTCGTGGATGAGTATCAAGACACGAACCACGCGCAATACGTCATCGCGCGCTCGCTCGCCGGCGACGGCGGCAATCTCTTCGTCGTGGGCGACGAGGACCAGAGCATCTACTCCTGGCGCGGCGCGGACCTGCACAACATTCTCGACTTCGACAAGGACTTCCCCGGCGCGCGCACGTGTCGGCTCGAACAGAATTACCGCAGCGCCGCGCCAATCCTCGCCGCGGCGAACGGCGTCGTCGCGCACAACGTGGATCGTCTCGGCAAGACACTGTGGACCGAGCAGTCCGGCGGCGAGGCCGTGCAATTTCATCTTCTGTCCACCGGCGAGGAGGAGGCCCGCTTCGTGGTGGACAGCGCCTCGAAGCGCGCGGCCGGCGGCGGGAGCGTGGCCGTGCTCATGCGCACGAACGGGCAGACGCGCGCCATCGAAGAGGCCTGTCTGCGCAAAAACCTCGCGTATTCGGTGCTCGGCGGCGTGAAATTCTACGGCCGCAAGGAAATAAAGGACTTGCTCGCGTACCTGCGCATCCTGGTGAATCCCAGCGACGACGAAGCCTTGCGCCGTGTGATCAACATCCCCGCGCGCGGCATCGGCGACGTGACGCTGGAAAAACTCGCGCACGCGGCCCACGGGCGGAACCTACTCGAGGTGCTGCGCGAACGCGTCGGTCTGGGGGCCTTCGCCGGAAAGGCGCAGGAAGCGCTCGCGGCTTTCGTTACGCTTCTCGAAGACCTGGCGCGCGAGTCGCAGACCAGCCGCATCGCGCCGCTGATCGAGCAGCTGATGGAGCGCACCGGCTACCGCGAGTTCATTCGCCTGAGCGACGAGAAAGATTTCCGCACCCGGCTCGAGGTGCTCGACGAATTCGTTTCGGCCTGCGCGCAATACGACACGCGCAAGCCGGACGGAAAGCTCGAGGACTACCTCCAGGAGCTGAGCCTCATGAGCGACACCGACGGACTCGATCCCGCCGCGCCGCAGCTCAAGCTGCTCACGTGCCATGCCGCGAAAGGTCTCGAGTTCGATCATGTCTACCTGATCGGTCTGGAAGAAGGCTTCCTGCCGCACGCCTCGTCCTTCGACGCCGAGGAGGCCATCGAAGAAGAGCGCCGTCTCTGTTACGTCGCCATGACCCGCGCGCGCAAGAGCCTGACCCTGACGGCCGCGGAGACGCGCATCGTCTTTGGCGAAACGCGCGAGCGGATTGTTTCCCGTTTCGTGGACGAGATCCCTGCGGCGCATGTGGTTCGGGTGAATGCCGGGCGCGCCGGCGCCTCGGTGAGGGCCGCCGCCCAGGCCGGTTCCGCGGCCGCGCAACGCCCCGATGGCAACCGCCTGAAGACCGGCGCGCGCGTCCGACATGCCAAATTCGGCAAAGGCGTGGTAATGTACACGGCCGGGGCCGGCGCGAAACTTAAAGTGACGATCCGGTTCGCTACGGGCATATCGAGGCAGTTCATGGCGAACGCGGCCCCGATAGAAATCTTGGAAGGAAAATAGACGTGGGTTTGGATGAACTTCGGGCGCGGATTGACGCCATCGACGCGCAGATTCTCGATCTGCTCAATGATCGCGCCCGCAATGTCATCGAGGTCGGCAAGATCAAGCACTCGACCAACGCGGTCTTCTACGTACCCGAGCGCGAGAAGGCCGTCTTCGACAAGCTCAAAGCGCGAAACAAAGGCCCCCTGCCCGACGCGGCGATCCGCTCGATATACCGCGAGGTCATTAGTTCCGCGCGCGCGCTCGAAAAGCCGACTACCGTCGCCTTTCTCGGCCCCTTGCACACCTTCAGCCAGCTCGCCGCCCAGCGCATCTTCGGCGCCACGGCCGAGCTGCTCCCGATGCCGACCGTCAACGACATCTTCACCGAAGTCGAGCGTCAGCGCGTCGACTACGGCGTCGTGCCGGTCGAGAGCTCGATGGGCGGCGGTGTGAGTGATACGCTCGATCGTTTCGTCCAGTCCGATCTGAAGATCGTCAACGAAGTCCTCCTGCACGTGAGCCAGAACCTGCTCTCGCGCAGTCCGTTGAACAAGATCGCGCGCATCTACTCCAAGGACCAGTCGTTCTACCAGTGTCGCAACTGGCTCCAGGCGAACCTGCCGCTCGCCGAGCGGATTCCGGTATCCAGCACGGCCGAGGCCGCGCGTATCGCGTCGGCGGAGGAGGGCGCGGCCGCGATCGGCAGCGTGTTGGCGGCGGAGCCTTATGGACTCGATGTTGTCGCCGAGCGCATCGAGGACTCCCCCCACAACTACACGCGCTTCTTCGCCATCGGCCGCCAGCTCGTCGGACCGACCGGGCGCGACAAGACCTCGTTGATGCTCTCGATCCGAAACAAGCCCGGCGCCCTGCACGACCTTCTCCTGCCCTTCGCCGGCGCAGGCATCGATCTCACCAAGATCGAGTCGCGCCCCTCGCGCAAGAAAGCCTGGGACTACGTGTTCTTTGTGGATCTGAACGGCCATATCGAAGACTCGAACGTAGCTCGTACGATTGATAAAATCTCGGAGCATTGCACTGATCTCAAGGTCCTCGGGTCCTACCCGCAGGGCGAAGTTGAGGCTTGATCGGGTCAGGCCGGGCCGCCGCGCGGCCGTCAAGGAGTAATCCATCATGAAGAAAAACCAGTTAGTGACCGTGGTCGTGGTCGCGGCCTTCATCGGCGCGATCCTGTTCATCAACCGGCACGAACCCACGCGCGTCTCGGAACAGCGAAAGCAGGAGGCCGCCGAGGCCCAGCGCCTGGTGGACGAAGCCGCCGGGGTTGCGAAGTCAGCCACCTTCGCATCGGTCATGAAGGAGTCCGCGCAGAAGGCCTTCGAGAAGCTCGCAGCGAAGACCACCGAATCACCGGTAGCAGACGCCGCCGCGGGCAACGCGGAGGTATTCCAAGTCGAGTTCCAGTGCTCCAATGGCACCTTTGTCATCGAGGTGCATCCCGAGTGGTCGCCGTTGGGTGCGGCGCAGTTCCGCGCGGCCGTCGAGGACGGCGTGTATAACGAGGCGCGCTTCTTTCGCGTGATTCCAAACTTCATCGCGCAATGGGGTATTTCCGGCGATCCGGAGAAGACGGCCGCGTGGGAGAAGAGAAACATCCAGGACGAGCCGGTCAAGACTTCCAACGTGCGTGGCACGATTACCTATGCAAAGTCCCAGATGCCGAATTCTCGCACGACCCAACTCTTCGTGAATTTGAAGGACAACCTGCAACTTGACGGCATGGGCTTCTCGCCCTTTGGAAAAGTTGTCAAGGGAATGGAGG
>VFKU01000928.1 GCA_009885415.1 Rhodothermota bacterium | reverse complement strand
GTTTGGCATCCAGAGCGGCAGGCCGACGCCGACCTCCGCGTCGAGGAAAAACAGATCGAGTTCGTCGCCGAGTTTGCGGTGGTCGCGCTCCTGCGCGAGTTTGCGCCGGGCGATGTAGTCCTCGACTTCTTCCTTGGACTCAAAGGCGAGGCCGTAAATGCGCGTGAGCATCGGGCGGTGCTCGTCGCCGCGCCAGTAGCTGCCGGAAATGCGGTCGAGCTTGAAGGCGCCCTTGGGCACTTCGCCGGTGTGTTGTAAATGCGGGCCTTCGCACATGTCGGTGAAGGGGCCGTTCGTGTAGAAGCCGAGGCCGCTCTTCCCCGCTTTGCCGAGCTCGACGAGCTCCTGCGCGTATTCCACTTTATAGACTTGGTCCGTTTGTTCGAGGAGTTGCTTGGCCTCGTCGAGCGATTTATGCGACTGCTCGAAGGGTTGCTTCTCCTTAATGATGCGGCGCATGCGATTTTCGAGATCGGTCAGATCGTATTCGCCGATGGGCGCGTCGCCGAAGTCGAAGTCGTAATAAAAACCAAAGTCCACCGGCGGGCCGAAGGCGAGTTTCGCGGCCGGCCGGACCTCGAGCACGGCCTGCGCAAGGATGTGCGCGAGCGAGTGCCGCAGGCGGTACAGCGGGTTGTCTTTCTTCGGGTCGATGCCTTCGAGCGTCGTTTCCATGAATGGAGTGCGGTCCTTCGGGTCTGTGGAGAATAGGGAAGTATGCGCACGTGGCGCGATTTGGAGAATGATACGCGGCAGGAATCGGGGCTTCAAAACCCCCGAGCACGAGTACGATTACGAGCACGAGCACGAAAATGCGTGGAGTCGGTCTATAATCCGGAGCTTCGGCGATTTGGAGAACGACTCATGGCGCAGCAAGACCTCAAAGCGATGTACCGCACACAGAAGCTCGGGAATTTCCCTGAGGCGATCGAGATACTCGGGAGGAAATACGAGAAGGTGGAGGATCTGCGCTACGGGACGAACCCGCATCAGCCCGCGGCGTTTTACCGGCCGGTGGATGGGCGGCTGGTGCTGGGCGCGTATCAGATGCTAAAGACGGGCAAGGCGGGGCTCTCGCAGACGAACCTCGAGGACATTCACCACGCGGTGGGCATTCTGAAATTCTTGCAGCGGCCGGCGTGCGCGGTGATGAAGCATTGCAACCCGAGCGGCGTCGCGATGCAGGTGGGCACGCACGACCTGAAGACGGTCTACGAGCGCGCGCGCGACGCGGACGCGCAGGCGGCCTTTGGTTCCGTGGTCGCGTTCAACCGCGAGGTGGATGGCGCGACGGCGGACGCGATCATGCAGACGATCGTCGAGGGCGTGGCCGCGCCGGGTTTCAGCGCGGAGGCGTTGGCGAACTTCAACGCGGGCGATCGTTACAAGCGCAACAAGGAAATCCGCGTGGTGAAGTTGCCGGACCTCAGCGTGTTGCCGAAGTATTTGGACGACGGCACGGACGTGCGCGAGATCAAAGTGTTCGACGACGGCTCGGTGGTGCTCGCGGTGCCGTATCTCTCGCGCGTGAAGTCGGTGGCCGACCTCGCGCCGGCGTATTCGGACGATTCGAAGCGCGGGCGCATCGACATCGCGCGCAAGCCGGACGCGCGCGAGCTGGACGACCTCCTCTTCGCGTGGTACGTGAACATCCACGTGCGCTCGAACGGCGTGGTCATTGCGAAAAACGGGCAGACGCTGGCGGTCGGCACGGGCGAACAGGATCGCGTCGGTGCGGTCGAGCAGGCCATCCACAAGGCGCAGAAGAAATACAAGGGGGCCGAGACGATGCAGGGCGCGGTGATGTCGAGCGACGGCTTCTTCCCCTTCCGCGACGCGGTCGAGGCGGCGACCAAGCACGGCGTGAGCGCAATCGTGCAACCCGGCGGCTCGGTGAACGACTACGACGCGATCCTCTCGTGCAACGAGTCCAAGACGGCGATGGTGTTTAGCATGGAACGGTGCTTTAGCCACCACTAACGCGCGTGCGCGGAGGATTTTCTCGAATGACGAGTTTCCTGCGGGTCTCTATGGCGGTCCTACTCGTGGCCGGTGTTTTGTGCGCACACGCGCCATCGGCAGCGGCCGAAGATAGCCCGTTTTACGTTGTCCTGCTCGGCACGGGAATTCCGCTGCCGAATCCGGCTCGAGGATCGGCGTCTACGCTGGTGGTCGCGGGCAAGCGGACCGTGCTGATAGACACCGGGCGGCGGTGCATGGAGAACCTGGTGGCGGCCGGATTTCAGGACGCTTCGATCGTTTTGTTCACGCACTTTCACTCGGACCATTTCGCGGACTTCGGCGAATTTATGGTGAACCGCGGCGTGGCGGGTGCGACGACGCCGGCCCGCGTGATGGGGCCGGCCGGGACGCGCGGGCTGGTGGACGATTTTCTGAAATTGTACAGCCTCGACACCACGTATCGCGTCGCACACCACGGCGAGCATTGGCCCGCGGGCGCGATGCAGGCCGACGTGAAAGAATGTGCGCCCGGCGTCATTCTCGACGAGGACGGCCTAAAGATCACGATGTTCGACGTCGACCACGCGCCGATCGTGCCTGCAGTCGGCTACCGCATCGACTTCCAGGGCAAGTCTGTGGTGATTTCCGGCGACACGAAACCGACGCCGAAGATGGTCGAGATGGCGCGGGAGTGCGACGTGTTGGTGCACGAGGCGATGAACGTGCAGATGTTGACGGTCGTCCGGGCTGGCCTGCGCACGGCGGACCCGCGCCGGGGGCAGATGCTCGAGGACCTGATGAATTACCATAGTGGGACGCTGGAGGTGGCCGCGATCGCGCGCGACGCCAAGGTGAAGCACCTCGTGCTCACCCACCTCGTGCCGAGCATCGCTCCGACGGACGGCGCCGAGCGCATCTTCACCCAAGGCATGAGCGCGATCTATACCGGGCCCATCAGCGTCGGGCGTGACGGCATGAAGATCGTGCCGTAGGGCGCACTACGAGATTTTTCCCGAGTTCGGATCGTAGGTCCAGGTCCGGCCGGGGACCGGGTGCGCGGGGACGGGGTTGCCCATCCATTGCGCGAGCTCGTCGAGATTGACAGGTTTGCGGCCGTGTTCGTTCGACATCAGCGTGATCTGGGTGTTCAAACCGAGCAACATCCGATCACGCGTGTCTTCGAGGACGACGACGCTTTGCACGCGGCCCGTTTCATCGAGAAAAAATTCGCCGTACTGTTCCGGGACGGGGATATGATCGATCCAGCCGAGCCGGACGAATTCATTGAGACTCGCCGGCGCGTGCCCTTGCTCGGACGCGTAGCGTTCGGCAAGGCCTTGCAAGGCCTTGGCCGCGTCGTCGGCGACGAGGATGCGCAGATTACGCTGGGCGACTTCGCGGACAAAAGGGTCTTTCGCCGTCGCGATGACGTCTTCCCAGATCGCGCGGGACTGTCCGGCGAGATTATTGCGCTGCTCGATCTGCCGCGCCCAGTTGAGATAGAGCTCCGGGTACTGGTGGTGCGGGGCCATGATGCGTAGCCATTGCGCGGCGAGCGCGGGCGACTCCGCTTCGTCGCGGCGATTCAGGGTGAAAATCTTTACGATCTCGTAAGGGATCTGCCAGGTGTCGGGATTTTTTACATAACCGCGCTCGAGCAGATCGAGCGCCATGTCGTCAGACCCGACCGCGGAGAGGAACATGCCGCCCTGCTGGTAGACGCCGGTGAAGTAAGGGTCGAGTTCGACCGAGGCATTGATCATGTGGTTGAGCCATGCGAACTTGCGCTCGGGGTTGTGGTACTCGCGCACGGTGTATTGGATGGTTTCGATCCAGAGCAGGTCGGCGACGACGTTGCTCATGCCGGCGGTGAGGTGCTTGAGGATGGCCTTGCTCGGGATGTAGAGCAGCTCGTCGTCCGTCGCTTCGTGGTGCAGCGCGTCCACGCGCGTCTGCGAGAAGACGGTCGCGGAGAGCCCGGCGGCGGCGACGGCGAGTGTGAGCAGAGCTTTGCGAATCATGGTCGCGCTCCTCAAACGTCCTTGTCCTGGAAAGCGACGGCCGCGAAGAAGAGCAGCATCACGGTGTAGATCGCGCCGTAGGCCGCGGCCCAGGCGACGTAGCTGTGCGGGACGGCGACGCCGTTGGCGTATTCGCGCCAGATGTCGAAGTTGCCGAGGTTCGGGACGACGTAGTACGCGGCTTCGAGCGCCTGCTTGCTCAGCGTGCCGTCGAAGTGGCCGGGCAGTTCGAGCAGGATGCCGGTGGCGTGGCCGAGGAAGTAAGCCGTGAGCACGATGATCGCGCCGAGGATCGGCGAGGTGATCGTGGACATGAGCACGGAGAGCCCCGTGACGAGGAGCAGCTTGCAGTAAATCAGGAAGAGCGCCTCGAAGTAGGCCGCGTTCACCGCACCACCGAGGATCCAGAGGTAGGCTGCGGCTCCGAAACCCATGAGGCCGGTGGTGGTGCCGATGAGCATCGCCAAGCCGAGATACTTGCCGAGGACGAACTCGTAACGCCACATGGGCTGGCTCAGAATCGTGTAGATGGTCCGCTTGTCTATTTCCTTGTAGACCAGGTTCGTGCCGACGAAGATGGCGATGAGCGCGCCGAAAATCGAGATCGCCGCGAGCGAGATATCGGCGATAATTTTCACGTCCTGACCCATGCTGATGTAGCCAAGCGCCTTCGACGCGAGGATCGTCGCGCCGGCGAAAAACAGCAGTACATAGAGAATCTTGTCGCGGACAGCCTCGCGATAGGTGTTCAATGCGACCGTAAGCGTTCTCATACCCCCACCTCCACTTGTACTTGTTCGCGGACGAAGTAGTCCTCGAGCGATTCACGCACGGGACTGAACTCGATCAGGCGCGCGCCGTGCGCGAGAACCTCGGCGGCGGCGGCGTTGGCCTGGTCCATGTCTGAGAATGAAAAGTGGTCGCTCTCTTCGCTGTGCCGCGTGCGGAAAGCCGTGCGCGCGATTTCCTGCGCGACGTGCGGCTCGAGGCCGCGCGCGACGACCTCGACGAGTTGCACGCGCGTGGCAAGCAGATCGTCCATGACGCCCTGGCGGTGCAGGCGGCCGTTCACGAGCATACCGACGCGATCGCTGATCAACTCGACGTCGCTCAGCACGTGCGAGCTGAAGAACACCGTCTTCTTCTCGTCGCGCAGGCGCACGATCAAATCGCGGATGCGGCGGCGGCCCATCGGATCGAGACCGGACATCGGCTCGTCGAGAATGACAATCGGAGGATTGCCGACGAGCGCGACCGCAAACCCCAAACGCTGCCGCATGCCCTTGGAAAATCCACGCACCCGCTGATCGGCGATGTCGCGCAGATCGAGATCGAGGGAGAGCCGGTCCCACTCGCGCGCGCGCTCCTTGGCGCTGAGGCCGCGCAAGCGGCCATAAAAAGTCAGCGTCTCTTTCGGCGTGAGGTACTCGTAGAAGTACGGGTTCTCGGGCAGATAGCCGACCAACTTACGCGCGTCGCGGCTAGGCACTTTTTGACCCAGGATGCGCGCCGAACCAGAGTCGGGCTTCATCAGGCCGCACAGCATTTTGATCGTCGTCGTCTTGCCGGCGCCGTTCTTACCCAGGAATCCGTAAATCTCGTTTTCGAAGATTTGGAGATTCAGACCCGCGAGCGTCGGCTTGCCTTTGCGGCCCAAATGCTTGCGATAGACTTTGTGGAGCTCACACGTTTCGATGGCAATAGTCTTGGCGCCCATCCCTCTACTCCAATTTTTAACATTTTAAGCACTAAATACTGCTAAAAAACAGGATTTGAAGTCGGCCGGACAGGGAGAGCCCCCGACCGTCGCGTACTCCTTCCAGCGAAAATGTACCACATAAATTCAATTTGCAAGTTGATTACTTGGGGATTTCACGATAGGATGGAGTTCTCTTAAGCCCCGCACCGGAGAACTTTGGGCTCCGTAGGAGCCTGGCCGGGGGCCCGTTCTCGGGGGTTTCGCATGTCCGCGTTTGGCAAGAGTATTCCTAGGGATTTGATCTGCGTCTTTCCCGAAGGCCTGAACAAGCACCAAGCGCTCGAGCGGATGCTCGAGATGATCGCCCAAACGGGGGTCATCACGGACACGCGCGCCTTCCTTCAGGCGCTTTTTGAGCGGGAATCCATCCGCAGCACAGGCTTCAAGGGGATCGCGATCCCTCACGTCCGGATTGACGGTATTACGGAGCCGACGATCGGCGTCGGCCTCAGCCCTTCGGGGATTGATTTCGATTCACTCGACAACGCCCCGGTCAATATCGTGGTGCTCTTCGCTATGCCCTCGGGGTCGGACAAGGAATACCTGGGTTACCTGGCGCGGGTGATGATGTCGCTGCGCACGGCGGGCTTCAGCCAGAAATTGCTGGCGTGCCGGACGGCCGAGGACGCCGCCCAGGTCCTCGAGACGGGCCCGTGACAGATCCAAAGCGCGCGCTGATCTGGCGATGAGTCTTTCTCCTCCCCCGCTGCCTTTCGATGCGGCCTCGCCTCCGGCCGCGCACCTGCTTTCGCCCCGAAAACCCAGATCGCTGATAAGCGCTGCTCTCGTCGCGTGTGGAGTACTGCTGCTCGCGTATGCCGCGATGCTCGACGCGCGCGACATGAAGGACGCGCCCTGGAGCGAGACCGTGATCTGCATCGAGGGCGAGGCGCAGTGGGACGGGACGATCCTGATTCGCGCGCGCTGGCTCCCGCTGATCAATTATCCTTTGCGCGAAAAATTGTATACGGAGCTGCGCGACTCGATTCCGCGGGACGAGTTGCGGGCACTCGGCCTCGATCGCACCGAGCTGTTGATCATCGCGGACCTGCCGGTCGAAGACTTGGCGCCCCTACTAGACTCGGGCCGTCTGCCGCGGCCGGGCCACCCCGAAGTGCTGGCGGGCGCCTTCGCACAGGCGACGGAAATCCACGCCGACGACGGGCATTTTGTGGTCGTCGGACGGCTCAAGCGAAACGTGGCCGGGCTCGCCACGGCCTATCTGATGCCGGCGCACGAAGATTGGGAGCCGCTCTTCGAGCGTACGACGACACGCGGCTGGCTCGATCCCCACGGCATCACCCATATCAAGAATCGGGCGGACCCGGGCGAATCCGCCCCGCACCCCGAACTGATCGCCGGGCCGGCGGCGAGCCGCGTCAATGTGGCGCTGCTCTCGCTCATTGCGTTGAGCTTCGTGGCAACGGGCGGCGCGGGGCTGCACCGGGCGGCCTTCGCGCGCCTGGCACAACGCGGCGGCGGCGTGCTCGGCCCGGCCGTGCGCGCCTTCGGCGTTCATCCGGCGCTGGTCGGCGGATTGCACGCGTTCTTGTACGGCGCGTTCTTCTTCGCGATGCTGACCGCGATCGCGATACCGCATATCAACGCGCTGGTCCTCGGCTTCATCACCCGCGCCTTCACCGACGGGAGCCTGGGCTACGTGGGGCGCGCCTATGCGTCGGGCAACGTGCTGAACGCCGCGGCCGCGACCTGGGTGAACAACTTCCTGTTGCAGACCGTGGCGCTCACGGTGCTCGTATCCATCGTCGTCCCGTGCATCGGCGTGCTCAAGACGCTGGCGAGTTTCGTGCTCGCGGGTTTCGGCATGGCGCCGCTCTGGTCGGGCATGGCCTCGAACTTCACCTATCACTCGATCACGATGACACTCGAGTTGGAGGCCTACATCTATGCCTGCGTGGCGGTCGTAATTTTCTGGATGCGCATTGGCTCGGCCGCGCGGCAACGGAGCCTCGCGCCGATGAAGGACGGACTGCGCGTGCTCGCCTCGGGGACGGTGCTGGCGGGGATTCTGCTCGCGATCGCCGGGCTCTACGAAGCAACGACGCTGATACTCTTGCGATAGGCCAAAAAGTAGCGCCGGCTTCCAGCCG
>VFKU01000394.1 GCA_009885415.1 Rhodothermota bacterium | reverse complement strand
TTGCGAGGAGTGGCCCTATCACGACGAAGCAATCTCGCCCTTAATTCCCGCTACCCGCTCCCTGAATGTCATTGCGAGGAGCGGCCCCATCGCGACGAAGCAATCTCGTTCACCAGCGAGCTCCCGTCTCCCAAATCGGTCTTTCTTTGCTACTTTCTTTCTACCCAGAAAGAAAGTAGGGCCCCTCCGCGTCTCTGCGCCTCCGCGTGAAACCCCTCGATTCCCGCTACCCGCTACCCGCTCCCTGCTCCTCGCTCCCGTCCCTATATACTTCGCCAACCTGTTGCACTCCCGGGAAACAATAGGTGCGAAACAAGGATCGGCCGCTCGGAGCGACTGGGCGGACGAGACCGGGTTCGGCCAGTGGCTGTTCGTCGGAGCCGCCGATCGCATTGCTTCGTTTCGGTGCAATCGCGTTGCGTACGATCCCTGCTAGTGGTCGTGATCTTTGTGGGGGACCGGATCGCCGGGGTCGACGTGGTACCCCTCGGGGACTTGCTGGGTGCCGGGATTGACGGGATGGTTCACCAGTTCCTCGATGGCTAGGACGCTTTTGTCGAAGCGCGCGATGAGTTTTCGGGTCTCTTCGACGTCGCCTTCGTGCGCCTGCTTATCGATGAGCGTTGTGGTCAGGGCGGCATCGTTCAGCGCGGCATCGAACTGCGCGAAATCCAGGTTCGGGCGGCCGGACACCAATTGCCGAAGCTGCACCAGGTCCTTGTGAATCTCGGTTACGGCATGGTGAACGTCCAAGATTTCGTCATCGGTCTGCGCGGACTTGATCGTCTTGCGCGTCTCGAATATCCGATCGATCACGCCCGAGTACGCTTCCGTCGCGCCGTGTTCGGTGTCGTGATCTTTGTGCGGAACCGGGTCGCCCGGGTCGACGTGGTAGCCTTCGGGAAGCGCCTGGGTCACGACGAGTCCCAGGTCTTCGTGGGCGTGTCGATGCGCTTTCTCGTCGTAGAAGCCCATGGGGTCGCGCTGGTGCTGATAGCCGTGCAACTGCATTAGCACCAGGAGTCCGCCGACGATGATCAGGCCCGTGTTGGCCGCCAGGCTGAAGCGTTGAAACGACGCGGTGCGCCGCCATCCGGCAAGCAACACCAGCATCACGGCGAGAGCGGCGATCTGTCCGGCTTCGACCCCGACGTTGAAGGCGAGAATTTTGCCCAGGAGATCGAATCCGCTCCCGATGGTCAAGGTCTGGAGCCGAGTGGACAAACCGAAGCCGTGAATCAGGCCAATCGCGAAGACGATTGCCACAAGATTTGGAGATTTCACGCCAATGTATTTCTCGATGCCTCCCACGTTGTCGAAGCCTTTGTAACAGACCGTGAGAGCAATGACGGCGTCGATGAGGAAGTAGTTTGCCTGAATGCCGAGGAAAGTGGCGCCGATAAGAGTAATGCAGTGTCCGAGCGTGAATGCCGTGACAAAGGTCAAGATGTCCTTGAATCGGGTCAGGAAAAAGACGACCCCGAAGAGAAACAGCAGGTGGTCGTAGCCTGTGAGCATGTGCACGGCGCCTTGCCGAAAGAACTCGACGATGCCGCCTCCGGCCGCCCGGATTTTGTCGGCTTCGGACATACCGTGAGCAAGACTGGGTCCGGCGAGAGACAGTCCAATCAAAGACAGCGCCACAATTCTTCGCATGCACTAGATCCTCTTGAGGTTCGTTCGTCGATTATCGTAGCGCGCATGCTTGGGATGCATGGGCGGGCCGCCCATGCTACGACACGTACCTACTTTTTCTTGAAGGCGTCTTCCCATTTGTATGGGAGGACGTCGGGGATGATGTTGACTTCGGTGGAGAGTTTGAAGGGCGTCGGCCCGGCGGTGTCGTAGATGAGCTCGATGAAGAAGGCGGTGTAGCCTTTTTCGGGTTTGTCGACGCGGCCGGTGTAGGTGTTGCCTTCTTCCATCTGGAGTTCGGTGCTGGTGTAGGCCTTGCCGATGGTGTCGACGCGGAAGTCGCGGGCGTTTGGGTTGGTGGCTTGCCAGAGGAGGACTTTGCTTGGCTTGTCTTGCACGGTGACGCGGATGGGTCCGTCGGAC
>VFKU01000754.1 GCA_009885415.1 Rhodothermota bacterium | reverse complement strand
GCAGTGCATCGGGCATGGGACTGGCCGGAGTGCGAAAAGTTATTCGTGCCCGAAACACCGAGCGGCCGGATTCGGCGGTGTTGGCCGGGTCGTCGAGTTCGAGCGTGGCGCTGATGATCTCGGGCAAGGCGTAGAGGGTCTGGGAATCTGTGACGATGCGCGCGGGTCGGGGCGGGAGCGCGGGTGACGTGGATTTCTGCGGACCGGCCCAAGCGTATTCGAGCGCGAAGGACCGGACGCCCTCGGCCACAACGAAGCGGCTGGTCTTGCCGACTTTGAGCGCGGCGGGCTTGTCGCGATTCGGGTCGGCCGGCGGAAGCGGCAAGCCGCCCTCAACCGGGGCCTCCTCGCGGATGAGTTCGCCGCCGCTGCGATCACCGGTGTAGCGGTAGCTCACGAGCAGGAGCCGCTCGGAAGGGGCGGTCTCAACGTCGAGCGGTTGAGCGAGCGTGACGAATTCGATTTCGTCTTGGGTGCCGCGGGTGAGATGGATCGCGTCGGGAGGGATGGCGCGCAGTTCGCGCTCAAAGAGTCCGAGCGCGAGGCGCGCGTCCTGGTAGGTTGAATAGTTCGATTCCGCGCCGCGCCAGGAGCGTACCGCGGTGGTGAAGGTGAGATAGACGCCGCTGAGCACGAGGACCATGAGCGTGCTCGCGACGATCAATTCGACGAGGGTGAAGCCGGCGGATCTGGGGCGCGCGGATCTCATGTCAGCGGCCGCGCTTTGGCCGCGGCGGCTGCCAGAGGCGTTCGGGGGCGAGCAGCGTCTCGTAGGACTCGGAGAACTCCTGGCCGCTGCGCATCCAGGTCACGGTAACGCGGACGCGCGTCAGAAACTCCGCGCCCTCGGAGAACTCGAACTTCGGGACGGGCTTGCGATCGGCCGGTGGACGGAGCGGCGCTTTGGGCGGCGGCACGTTGACGCGGCGGACCTCGGAGGTCCACGAGAAACGGTCGTCCGCTCCGGCGAAGCGGCCGGACTCTTGGCGCTCGGTGAGGATGGGCTGCGCGAGCACGTTTTCCATTGCCTGGTCGAGCAGAAATCGCGCGCGGGTAAAATCTTGCGCCTGGCCGCGCGTGCGAATGGCTTCCTGAATCGTGCGGTGCACGGCGTAGGAGCCGACGCTGAGCAGAACGAGCGCGACGGCGGTCTCGACGAGGATGTAGCCCGAGCGGCGCGCGGGCTTCATCGCTGCGGCTCCGGGAAAGCGATCGAGGCGCGCGTGCCGGTGGTTTCGATTACGTACTTGCGACGGTGGTCGGAGACATCGTAGAGCGTGACTTGGCCCGCGTCGCAGGCACCGCTCGGATAGAAGGCGAGGTAATAGGTGGAACGCGCTTCGGCGCGGCGTCCGGTGATGTCGCCGAAAACGAGCCGGTCGGGCACGCGAATGGGCTCGCCGCCCGGCACGTCGAGGGGGAGGAACGCTTTGTGGCCGTCTTCCGTCAGGCCGGGGCGCGCGGGCCAGTAAGTGTTGTTCTTCGTGTCGAAATAGACGCGGTGTTCCACCCCGGCGGTCACCGCGCTCTCCCCCGCTGCTTTGATTTCGGCGAAGAGATCGCGCGCGGCGTGGTCGGCGCGGGTCAGCGAGAAGCTGGTCCGGAAGACGGGCGTGACGCCGAGCGCCAGGACCGCCAGAATGGTCATGACGATCATGAGTTCGACGAGGGTGAATCCGGCGCGCTGACGCATGGCGGCGGCCCCGTG
>VFKU01000614.1 GCA_009885415.1 Rhodothermota bacterium | reverse complement strand
TTCCTGAGGTACCGTCAGAATCCGGACATTTCCTCCCGGACCTATTCTTCCCTCAGAAAAGAGCTTTACGACCCGAAGGCCTTCGTCACTCACGCGGCATGGCTGCGTCAGGCTTTCGCCCATTGCGCAATACTCCCTACTGCTGCCACCCGTAGGTGTCTGGACCGTGTCTCAGTTCCAGTGTGGCCGATCAACCTCTCAGTTCGGCTACCGATCAAAGCCTTGGTAGGCCATTACCCTACCAACTAGCTAATCGGAGGCGGACCCATCTCCCGGCGAGGCTGTGAAGCCCCTTTCTTGACCAGCCCAAAGGCCAGCCACCGTATGCGGTATTAGCGGCCGTTTCCAGCCGTTATCCCCCACCTAGAGGTAGGTTATCCACCTGTTACTCACCCGTACGCCGCTCGTGTATTGCTACACGCGCTCGACTTGCATGTATGAGGCCCGCCGCCAGCGTTCGTTCTGAGCCAGGATCAAACTCTCCGATAAAAAACCTGAACAGGCTTGCGCCTGATGCAGACTTTCGGAATTGCATCCTGCAGTACATTTACTACTTTGCAGAAATTGACGGATTAGAATCCCTTTCAGGACCTAACCCAACACGAGTGTTTCCTGTCGTGCGTCGTATTCAATTTTCAAAGAGCCCGCGGCCCGGTCCCCAACCCCGACAGACAAGCGTAGAACCACCGCCAGCCAGTGAGGAGGGTGCGCGACCCGACAAGATTGGACGCTACCAAATACGCGTCCGGTCAGCACGCAAGTACGTAGTGTAACATCCGATAGTTCGGATGTCAACCCCGCCAGGAATCAGCCTTTGATTCACTCGAACCCACTCGCCGTCCGAGCCTTGCGTGCGCCCCGCAGAGCAGCCGTTCAGCCGCCCAGAACGCATAGAGTATCACGCCAGCAGCCTCATGTCAATGAATATTTTGGAACACAATTAAAGGGTGGATTTCCGGCCCCTCACGGTCCGTTTTCATCCCCTAAATCGGCCCAACCCATGATTTAGACGCGTGCTCGCCGCCCGTTGCCACACTTTCTGTACGGAATCGTACAATCCGGTGCTGATTATTTTTTTGATACATAGTAAACTCATAATGTAATCAAAAAATCTAGAGGCCCCGGCCAGTCTCCCGAAAGGCTGGGGCCCCACTTCCCCCTGGTTCTTCCCACCCCGCCGGCGTTGGCGCCGGGACTCAGGCTTCGTATCCGCCGAGCGCGTGGTCCTTCGGCGGTTCGTAAATCCAACGCTTCTCTTTTTCGAGCAGGGTCGGACGCGGACGGAACGCGCGATCGACGTCCGGAAAACGCCCGAGCGCCGCGCCGTACTTTTTGTAGATTTCAAATATATACAGGTGTGAGAGCAGCCGCGCTGTGCGTAACTGGCGCGGTGTCGAGTGCCACACGCACAGTCCATCCTCGACCGCGCGCGTCACGGCGTCACGCGCGACCGCCTTCGAACTGTCATCGTCCTCGCGCGGCGGCTTGACCGGCACGCCCAGGCGCCGATACACGCCGACCAACTCGCCGAACCAGAATCCGACGGCGCGGTAGCCTTCTTCGAGCACGTCGACTTCGAGTTTGAACTCGCCGAGGGTGTCGAGGCTTTGGCCGGCGAGGGACTTCTCGCGCTCTTCGTCGGGCTCGGGCACGAGGCGCACGCGCGCTTTCTCCGCCGCCTCGCCGAAATTGAAACTCTCGAGCACGCAGGGAATTGCGAACTTCGCGCGCGAGATTCGTCCGAACTCGTGGAACATCGCGGCCATGCGCGGCTCGTCCGCCGTCAGTTGCAACATCCGGCCCGAAGGCTGAAAAAACGTCATCCCGTGACGGGTGTACAAGGTCTGACAGAGGCGATGCCAGCGCGGCCCGGCAGCTTCGCTGGATTGGCCGGAGATCAGCTCACGGAAGGACCCGGCGAGCGCCTCGCCCTGCGGCGTACGCACGCTGCCCTCGAAGAAGAAACGCGCGATCACAAGCTGATCGATGAACTGCTCCGCGATCGCCTGTGACTCTTCCACGCCGCCGGTGATGGTGCGAATCCAACGCTGCTCCCACTCGCCCAGTTGCCGCGCCATCATCCCGCGCGAGGGCCGCCGCACTTCGTGCAGCCCGCCTTCATCCACACACTCGCGCGTCACCTCGTCAAACATCTCGCGAAGGAAAAGTTGCGGCGAGTCCGCGTGCAACAGCAACTCGTCCGATTCCACATCGTACAAATACGATCGACATAAGTCCGTCACCATTACGTAACGCGTGCCGCGCTCGCGGCACTCGCCGGCGATCGGTCGCGTCACAATAGCGAAATCCAGCCCCTGATCGACCACCTTTGAACTTGGATCCAGCCGGCCCGGCGGCAAGAACGCAAAATCCAGCCGCGTGCCTTCGGCGCCCGTCACCGACAACACCAATGCCGGCCCGGCCGTCGACGTCTCCCACTCGCTCCACGCCA
>VFKU01000088.1 GCA_009885415.1 Rhodothermota bacterium | reverse complement strand
CCGATCGCTCCGGCCACGAAGGCCGCCCGGTGACGCTCCCGCTTCCCTGATTATCTTGTTGACGTGTAGAAGTCCCTTTGGTTTTCTATGCAATGAGCCGCCGCTTTTGGGCTCCTTTGTCATCCGGCGCCGCGGAAAGGCGCGCCTCGCCAATTCGTCCTCGGATAGTGTGAATCATTTCCCATAAGGTCGGCCGGCCCATCACTACAAACGGCCATTTCGCAAGCCCGGCTCTTCGCGCTATAGTGGAACCGCCTGCATATCCGGATCGTTGCCATCGCCCCCGTTTCGCCGCGACTGAGAGGTCATCTTTTGTTACTGATGAAACGAATCACTGCGGCCACCGCGCTTCACATTGCAGCCGCGCTCTGCTTCACGATTTCGCTCACGGCCGAAGCGGAGCCTCTGCACACGTACCTCACATATTCAGACGCCCCCGAAACTTCGATCGACGTCAACCTGCTCTTGAAGAGCCCCGTGTCCGTCGTCGAAGTCTATTACGACACGGAGCCCCGGCAGGGAAACGTCACTGCATACGGGAGTCACGCCCAAGCGGCGTACCACAAATCGCTCATGGAACTGAGCGACGGCCGTGCCCTCTACGTCGCGCCGCTAACCGGCCTGAAACCCGGGGCCGATTACTACTTCGTCGCCGGCGACCAGAAAGGCGGCTTCACCCGGGAGCGAAAATTCCGCACGCTTGCCGGCGGTGACACGCCCATTCGTTTCATCGACGGGGGAGACATGGGCGTGGAGGGCAGGGTTGTTCCGCTGCTCACGCTAGCGGCGAAAGAGGCCCCCGATTTCGCCGTCATCGGCGGAGATTTCGCCTACGCGAACTCTCTTGCCGAATTCCCCAAGTGGGACCGCTGGCTCCAGAACTGGGACGAACACATGGTCACGCCTGACGGGCGCATGATTCCTATCGTCGGCGCCATCGGAAATCACGAAGTTCTCCCGCTTACGTTTGGTACGCATGAATCGAGATCGCCGTGGTACGTAGGACTGTTCGGCCGGCAGGGGCCAGAGATATTTCACACCTTCCGCGTCGGCGACGACGTCGTGTTCTTTCTCCTCGATACCGGACACCTCGATCCTCACGGCGGACGCCAAGCCGAGTGGCTCGCCAAGGAGCTCGAACGGTACAAGGACGTCCCCTATAAGTTCGCGACCTACCACGTGCCCTTGTATCCTGCCCACCGCGAATACAATGGAGAAAACTCCAAGCTTGGACGCAAGGAGTGGCGTCCGCTCTTCGATGAATTCGCCTTGACCGTCGCCTTCGAGCACCACGACCACGTGTTCAAGCGGAGCAAGCCGCTGAAGGACAATAAGGTGGTCGAACGCGGCACGATTTATGTCGGGGACGGCTGCTTCGGCCGCGAGCCGCGCACCGTAAATCCGACACCTAGGTGGTACAACGAGATCGAGAAGAGCGCCGCGAATTTCTGGGTCGTGGAGATCTCCAAAGACGGTCTACTATTCAGGGCGATCGGCGAAAAAGGCGTCGTCCTCGATCATTTCGCGCTGCCCCAGCCCTAACCCACATAACCGTCGCACCCCGGAACGACTCGGCGATGTACGCAGGCCACTGCCTGCGACAGCTGATCTGACCGCTTCCGTCTCGCCCAGAAGATATCGATCAGGCCAGATACTTGTGCGCGTCCCTCGCCGCGACGGTGTTTTCCTCGAAGTGCTTGAAGTTCTGCATGTCCGAATTCACCACGTCCATGCCGTTGTTCAGCAAATACGCGTAGCTGCGCTGGAAGGGGTTCAGCCCCGACGCCATCAGCGCCTTGCCGTACTCGGCGTCGTACATGGACGGCGAAACGCCCGTCGCCGGGAACACCGCTTTCGCCAAGCCCTCATAGGGGTTCGTCGCAATATGCCGCGCGGCCTTCATACCCACCATGCCGATGCCCTGCGCCCGCGCCTTGTCGAGCAAGGGCTTCAGCGCCTTCATCGTCCCGCGCTCCTCGACGATCTTCGTGCTCACGGTGTCGTACCAGCCCACCGGCGTGATCGCCACCATCGCCAGGTCGTACCAGTTCGTCTCGATCGCCGCCTCCATGCACTCGTGCGCGCGCAGGTGCGTGCTGATGCCCCAGTGCTTCACCTTGCCCGCGTCCCGCGCCTTCACAAACGCGTCGTGCAACTCCTCGCTCTTCATCGCCGCCGGCACGCCAATCATCATCAGGTAATACGCGTCGACACGCTCCACGCCGAGGTTCGTCAGGCTCTTGTCCACCTCGGCCGACCAATACGCCGCGTCCGCCTTCGCCATCGCCACTGTGTACTCCGGCAGCGCGCCCATGCCGATCCCGCCGCGCGCGGGCGCCTTCGACGTGATCCAAATCTCGTCCCGGTGCGCCTTCGCGAATTCCTTGAAACTCTTCTCGGATCCCTTGTAATAGTCGTCGTGCCCGATGTCGTAGTGATTGATGCCCTGCTCGAAGGCCCGCTCCAGCATCCGCACCGCGCGCCCGCCCATCAGCGCCGCGCCGCACCCGAACACCAGCTTGCTGCACATAAAATTCGTCCGCCCGAGCTTGGTGTAGGACATCACGTCCTTGCGTTCGTTGCGATGGATGAGACCGTCGTCTTCCGCACGAGCACTCGGCGTGCCCAACGCAACGCCCGCCGACCCCGCCACCACCGCGGCCGTCTTGATGAAGTCCCGCCGCCCGATCGCTCCCGAATGCTGATTGTCGCTCATTGGTGTGCTCCCAAGCCGGAATTCCCGGCACCATACGTTGCGGTATGTCCTGAACCAGACTATCCCAAGCCTCCACACCTGTCAACGCGGCATCACAGGACGGACCAAAAAATGGGTCAAAGCTCGGTCGACTTGCCCAATCTGTGATCTTCAAGAGCTCTCTGCGCCATCGCGTCCCACTTCCCCGCGAGAATGTCAGCTTCGATCTGCCGATCCCACTCATCCCAATCGGTTCCGTCGGTCTCAACTGGCGCCTCCGCCGGTCGCCGCTTCCGGGGGTCCATATCGTCCATCCTGTCCATAAGGTCCATAATCCGCGAATCAAAGCCCCGCCGCCAAAGCCTTCGGCACGCGGACCGGCATGTCCAACAATATCTGCGCATAGGCCTTGCCCTGCGGATCGTTTCGCAACGACGCAATCCCGCCGCCGCCCAGCGACTCCCGCAGCAAGAAATTCACCGCGTACAATCCCGGCAAATCGAAACGCTCCACGCCACCGTCCATCAAATAACTGAAATACTTCCGCACCGCTTCCGCCGTCAATTCCCGCCGGATGATCGGGTAGTACTCCGGTTTGCGCGCGATGATGCCGATATTCGAATCGTTCCCCTTGTCGCCGCTACGCCCGTGCGCAATCTTCACCAGCGGCACCTCGACCGTCGCGCCCAAGTCCGCCGCCACATCCGCGATCTTCGGCCGCACCAGCTTCGACGCATCGAAAGGCCGACCCGGCGAAAACGGCGCCTTCGCTCGCGCGTCGCCCGTGATCACCTCGGGCACAATGCTCGCCCGATCGACCAAGCACGAAAACAGCCGCACCACCGGCGAAGGCTTTGAACGGTTCCCGCCCATCCCGCTCGTCCCCGGCGCCATCGAAGTCCCGGACGACGTCAACTCGCGCAGCAACAGTCCCAGCGCAGCCTCGGAGGGGTGCTTCGCCGCCAACTTCAGCATCACTTCACGCGGGTTCGTGACGCGCGCATGAGGCCCATACCCCGCCTCCGCGCCGATGATTTCGATGCTCACTTCCGTCAACTCCGGCGCGCCCATGCGCCTCAGAATCGCGCCCGTCCGCTTCAGCACCGCGTCCGCCGTCTTCTTCGCCTTACCCGGCGCATCCATCCCGCGAATCGACACATAGGACCCCAGCCGAAACCCGTCCATATACGTCGCCGAAACTTTCAGCTTGTCCGTCGCTTGCGCGCCCCTCGCGCCGCTCACCCGCGTGCGGTCCTTCCCCACGTCCTCGATCTTCACTTGCGAAAAATCGCACACCACGTCCGGCAAAATGTACGCCTGCGGATCGCCAATCTCGTAGACCAACTGCTCCGCCACCGTCATCCGGCTCACCAAGCCGCCGCTGCCCTCCGGCTTAGACACGGTAAACGCGCCGTCCGCCTCCACCTCCGCGATCGGATAGCCGATGTTCTCCCACGGCCCCGTCGTGTCCCAATCCGTGAACAGCCCGCCCGTCGCCTGCGCGCCGCACTCGATGATGTGCCCCGCCAGACTCCCCTGCGCCAGCTGGTCGTAGTCCTCCGGCTTCCACCCGAACTCAAAAATGCACGGACCCAGCGTCACCGCGCTGTCCACCACGCGCCCCGTGATCACAATGTCCGCGCCCTGCGCCAGCGCCTGCGCGATCGGAAACCCGCCGAGATACGCGTTCACGCTCATAAACTTCGCCGGCATCGCCGCGCCGGAAAACATTTCCTTCGTCCCCGCCGCGCGCAACTCGTCCACGCGCCCGATCAAATCGTCGCCCACCACCGTCGCGACCTTCAGCGACAGCCCCATCTCTTTGATCAGCGCCTCGATCGCCTTTGCGCACGCGATCGGATTCACCCCGCCCGCGTTCGAGATCACCTTCACCTTCTGCTTCGCCAATTCCGGCAAAGAATTCTTCAATACCTGCGTCACAAAGTCGTGCGCATACCCCTGCTCCGGCTCCTTCGCCCGCGACCGCGCCATGATCGACATCGTAATCTCTGCCAGATAATCGAACACGAGGTAGTCCAGCTTCCCCCCCGCCAACAACTGCGGCGCAGCAATCGTCGAGTCCCCCCAAAACCCCGACGCCCCGCCGATTCGTATCGTCTTGCCTGCCATCATCCGTCCTCTCTCGCCAATCGCCTCGCCCAAACCCGGTGAGGTGGGCGTCCTCGCCCGCCGTCACTTCAACAAACCAAATAACCCAAACCCTCGTCATTGCGAGGAGGCCGGACCAAAGACCCGCATTCGCATACAAGCCGTCCATACCGGCCAACGAAGCAATCTCGACCTCCACACGCCTCGCCCCTCGCAAAATACCCGCTACTCGCTACTCGCCACCATTTTCATCAACACCTGGTTCGCACTCACCTGCTCCCCCACCGACACTGACACGCTCTCCACCTCGCCATCGTAAGGCGCGACCACCTGGTTCTCCATCTTCATCGCCTCGATCACCACCAACACCGCGCCCTTCTCCACGTGCGCGCCCGCCGCCGCATTCACCCGCACCACCTGCCCCACCATCGGCGCCTTCAACACCCCGTCGCCCGCCACCGCCTTCTCCGCCGGCGGCGCATAGGTCGCATCCACAAACGAATCCTGCCGCTCGCGAAACCGCAGATGCAGCCGCTCGCCGTCAAAAGCCACCAGCGCCTGCTCGCCGTGCGCGCCGCTCTGAAACCGCAAGGTCCGGCCATCAAACGCCGTCACCTCGATCTCAACGTTTGCCCCGTCCATCTCCAACGAATAACAGTTGCCCGTCATCGACACCCGCAGCGCCTGCACCTTCTCGTTCCACAGCAACCGCAGCGGAATCGTCGCCGCACCCGTCGATCGCCAGCCCTTCAGCAACGCCGGCACGCGTCCCGCGTCACGCTCGATCAGCGCCACCGCCGCGATCAGCCACTCCAGCGCCTCCGGCCCCGCCGCCGCGACCTCGAGCACGCCGGAACTCTCGATGAAATCCGTCCGCGCCTCGCCCGCGGCAAACTTCTCATGCCGCACGATCCGCCGCAACAGTTCTACGTTCGTCTTCAATCCAAGCGCGACCGAATCCCGCAACGCGCCATCGAGCCGCTGCAAAGCCTCCGCGCGGTCCGCGCCATACGCGATCACCTTGGCCAACATCGGATCGTAATACGGGGAGACTGTAAACCCGTCGCACAGCCCATGATCGACACGCAGCCCCGCGCCGCTCGCCGGACGCCACACGTGCATCGTCCCCACCTGCGGCGCATAGCCCGCCGCCGGGTCCTCCGCGCACAGCCGCGCCTCGATCGCGTGCCCCGAAAATTTCACCTCGTCTTGCGCCAGCCCCAGCCGCTCGCCCTGCGCAATCCGCAGTTGAAACGCCACCAAGTCCAACCCCGTCACCAGCTCCGTCACCGGATGCTCGACCTGCAAGCGCGTGTTCATCTCCAGGAAATAAAAACTCTGGTCCTTGCCAACGACAAACTCGACCGTGCCCGCGCTTTGGTAGTTGACGGCGCGCGCCAGCGCCACCGCTTGCGCGCCCATGGCCTGGCGCGTGGCATCGCTGATGAAGGGCGACGGTGCCTCCTCGAT
>VFKU01000225.1 GCA_009885415.1 Rhodothermota bacterium | reverse complement strand
GCCCACGAGCTGGGCCTGGTCGCGTGCACGGACCGGGTCGGTGCGCACGAAGGCCGCACCGGCCAGCGCCGCGCCGTCCGCCGCGACCTGCAACTGCTGCGCGTTCCAGACCATGAGGCCGAAGTCGACGGCCAGGCCCAGGAAAGAGACCAGCAGCAGCATGCTGATCGCGGCCCAGATGGTCGCGATGCCTTCCTTGCGTTTGAAGTTCAACATGACGTTCATCCTGTGTTTCGTTTACGCATTGAACCGTTTCAGTCCGCCGGCGCAATGTTCTCCTGCGGCGCTAGCATTTTCTTAATCAGCTCGGTGTTAAATTCGGCCGCTTCGTCCGACACGACGCCCTTGTAGAGCGCCTTGCCCGAATCGGGGTCGCCGTTCAGTCCAGTCGCCAGAGCGACATTGGCCTTGTAACGCTGTTCGTAGGGCGCGACCGCCGCGGCGGCCTGGAAATGCGCGAGCGCTTTGGGGTAGTCGTGCTTGAGCAGCGCGCACACGCCGGCATTGTTCTGCAAAACCGGATCGGTCGGCGCGACCGCGATGCCGTCCTCCAGATACTTCACGGCCTCATCGAGCCGGCCGCGTTCGAGGCGAATCTCCGCCAGATCGTTGTACGCCGGGCTGAAATCCGGAAATTCGCGGATGAGACCAATCAGCGAGAGCTCCGCCTGCTCGGTCTTGCCCTGCGCGCGCAGAATCCGGCACATGCCATACATCGTGTTCGGGCGCGCGTCCGGGCTGTCCGACTGCGCGTCCTCCCCGGCGCGGTCCAGCTTCGCCTGTTTTAGTCCGCCCATCGTTGCGCAGCCGCTGGTGGTCACTGCCACCGCGCCCAGCGCGAGTCCTGCGATCGCTCGTCTCATTCCGTTCCACATGATCCACTCCCCCCCTTTACTTGATTCGCGTGCTCGTTATTCGACTTTCTTCGTGACCGGCGCAGGGGCCGCTTTCTGCTCCCCGCCCGTCTGCGCGCTTACCTTCTGAGCACCGCTGTTGAAGCTCTTCAGCAGGAATACGACCGCCTGCTGCGAGGGCATGCCATCGCCGCCGGGAAGCCCGTCGCTAAGCGAGATGCGCGACGCATCGACGCCCTGTGCGGCCAGGAAGCTGCGGACCGATTTCTTGCGCGCGTCGTAGAGTTCGTTCGACGCTTCGCCCTGTTTCACGTTGAGATTGACCGGATAGTCCTGCAGCTCGGCCACCTGGAACACGGCGTGGCGGTCTTTCTGCATGCCCGGCTCATCGGCCGCCGGCGCAACGGCGTCCAGCTTGCCGCGACTGACGATCTTGATCCGCTCTGGGTCGACGCCTTTGCCGATCAGGTAAGCGCGGACTTCGTCGGCGCGCTTGGCGGCCAACTTGTCGTTGTATTCCTCGGAGCCGCGCTGGTCCGCGCGGCCGGTGATGATGATGTCCGCGTCGGGGTTCGGGACGAGCAGCGCGGCGCCGCCG
>VFKU01000101.1 GCA_009885415.1 Rhodothermota bacterium | reverse complement strand
TCCCGTCTTTGTGCTGCACGAGCACATTCGCCGCCTGCCCCGGGAGCTCTTTGAGGCTGGCGCGATGGACGGGGCCTCGCACCTACATGCGCTGCGCACGATCGTCCTACCGCAAAGCGGCGGTGTCTTGGTGGCGTTGTGGCTGGTCGCGCTGGTAGGCCGCTGGAACGACTACCTCTGGCCACTGGTAGTCGTCGAGCGCCCCGAGATGCAGACACTGACGGTCGGGCTGGCCGCCATGAAAAACGCCGAGTCGGCTGGACTGGAGTGGGGCCCTCTCATGGCGGCGGCGGCACTTGCGGCACTGCCGCTCGCGCTGGTGTTCGCAGTGTTTCAACGCTATATCGTCGGGTCGCTCCCCTCCGGGAACACCGGAACCTCCCGCTGACGAGAAAGTAGACTCCCGAGAAACCTCCACAAAACGGCATAAAAATTGAGTTTTATTGCCTTCCGGCCCGATTGTGGAAAACGTGGGCATAGCTTTGTATAGAATGTTGGATTCGACGGCCCCTCGGCGCTAGGTGGGTTTGGGGTAGAGACTTAGGCCCTAGTGTTCCGTGGGGAGAAACAAAATAAGACTTGACACGGAACGAATTTAATGATATTGTCTCGCTGAATTGGTGCCGTATTTGGGCACATACAGTTGAAAATAAACGCTCGGTGAGCGTTTTTTATGAGCTTCCTGGAAGACAATCCCCCAGTCTTCCTTGAGGACCACAGTCAGCAATGACTGGTTCCCACCACCGGCGAGTGCATATTAGGTAGTTCCCCCGCTGCCATGCACTCGCCCCTTTTTTTTGTTCCGGCGCTGATTCGCAGGCTGGTTTGAGCATGTTAAGAAGGTGTGCAGGTTTTGTGCGGTATTGTTGGAACCTCCCGCCGCACAAGAGGATAGAAAGCGCAGGCCCGAGTAATTTCTATTGACATTTGTTAATAACTTGACTAAAATACGCCCTGAGCACGGGAGCCTCCTCGGCCCCCTTGGCGACGGCCCCCGGTAGGGGGGTCTTCAGAAGTTCCCGCCGTCGCGTTAACCTCTTTTTCGCAAGGATCCTGGAAAGCACATACGAATGACCGAACAAGGCATGTCACTCAAGTTCAGCATCTCCCTGAGCGTCTTCTCGAACGCGGCTGATCGCTATTGCCGCGAAGGCTACCGCGACGAACCGCGGCTGCAAGAGAAGATCTCAGCGGCCTCCAAGCTCAAGGGCGTGAAGGCGGTCGAAATCGAGCAGTCCGATATAACGCAAGAGTATCCGGCCAAAGAGGTTAAGCGACTCCTCAAGGATTACAACCTGGCGTGTTCGGGCGTGGTGACCAACCTCGCGCGCGACCGGCGTTTCGCCTTGGGCGCCTTCGGCAGCCAGCACCCCAAGACCCGCAATGCCGCGATCGATGAGGGCCGAAAGGCCGTCGATTACGCGCGTATCCTCGGGACCACCGAGGTGGCCCTGCAATTGTTTACCGACGGCTTCGATTATCCCTTCCAAGTCGATTACAGCTCCCAGTGGAACACGGTGATCTCCTCGATCAAGACGATCGCAAAGTACGCCTCGCCGGATATCAATGTGGCGATCGCATACAAGCCGCGCGAACCGCGCCAATCGCTGACCGTGGGCACGGTGGGCAAGTCGCTCTCCTTGTGCCAGGAAATCGCCATGAAGAACGTCGGCGTCTCGATGAACTTCAGCCACGCAATGATGGCGGGGGAGAACCCCGGCGACTCGATCGCCTTCCTCAGCCGCGCGAATAAATTGTTCAAGATCTATTTCAGCGAGGGCTATGGCCAGTCCGACGACGGCATGATCCCCGGGACGCTCCACATGTGGGAGCTGATGGAAGCCCTCTTCTACCTGAAACTCTTCAAGCACAAGGGCTACGTCGTGCTGGATATGCTCGCAAACCGGGTCGAGCCGAGCCACGCCGCGCAGATCGCCATCGGCAACCTGCTCATCCTCTGGAAAAAGCTCGAGCGTATGGACACCGCGGAAATTCGCCGGGCGCAGAAATCGCTCGACGCCGTCGAGAGCCAGAAGATCATCCGCCGGATCATGTTGCAGGCTTAGGCCTCACAGCGGTACATTGATCCCGACCTGCCGCGCACTGCTGCCCAAGGCGTTTGTGCCTGTGCTGCGCGCGGAGGTGGAGGCCGGCCATCCAAGTTTGCGGTAACACCAGCGGTCTGAAAGTCCAGGAACTCAAGCGCCTGGAGCGCCTCGCGTCACGCAAGACGCCGACGGACTACGTGATCGGCCCCGAACTCGCCCGCGCACTCACCGAACTCTCCCTCGAAATTCACCGGCAAATCGGCCTGCTCATCGATCGCCGCGGGCACATCAGCGAAGCGGTCGTCGGCGACGCACACCGGGTCGTCCTGCCGGACCTCAGCGCCTACCGTCAAGGACGCGACCGCCTCTGCGG
>VFKU01000659.1 GCA_009885415.1 Rhodothermota bacterium | reverse complement strand
CTTCGATGGCACTCTTCATGTCGGGTGTCTTATGGCTGTTGCTGAAGCCACTCAAGAAAGCCATGCCAGGCGTTTAGCCCGCTTGTAGCGCAAGAGAGCCAGTCCAACGCAGCCTATCAAAACCAAGCGAGTCAAGGGTTCGAACCCTCTTCCCCTCTCTGAAAGGGTCCGCCATCCGATCACTGCTTGCCACCCGCGCAGATTCGAGACGAAGATTTCGTCCAAACCCGCTGAGAACAATAGGTGAACCTTCCGGCTAGAAGCACCGATATATTGGTCTGGCGGGATTCAAGCTGTGTTGGATTTGAGTCAGCCGCCTTCGACATATCCCAACCATCTTTGTTCATGCGCCAGCAACAGTGACCAGGCTGGAACCGCACGGGTCAGACCTTCGCAACTGTTGCAACGGAGGAACGCAGTCCATGAAGTGGGCTCTTCAAAACAAGCTGGCTGGCAGCTTCATCCCGATCTGTGCCTCGTGCAAGAAGATTCGCGACGATCGGGGATATTGGAATTACCTGGAAGCCTCTATTCAAAGCCGCACCGAGGCGCAGTTCTCCCACGGTATTTGTTCCGACTGTGCGGTGGCGCTTTATCCAGACTACTTGACCACGGGGGCTTGACTCGCTTGGGCTATAAATTCGAGAACCGGGTTTTCAAAGTCGCCGTCGCCACGAGTGCCACACGCATCACTCCCGCGACTTTTGGACACCCTGAACGGAATGCTGCATTTGCCGGAACCGCGAACAACCCATTCTTGCGAGTAGTAGGAAAGACTGCGTGCGATGAACCGAGGAACCTCCGGCAATGAACCGGTCTGCCGAACGAGCGTTTGAGATCGAACTCAAGCAAACGACTCAGCACATTCACAGCAGCGCCGACCCAATCCTCGTCGATTCCGGCGAAACGATCGTCGAAATCAACCAGGCGTTTCTCGACTTGCACGGATACGATCGTGCAGAAGAGCTTGAGGGAAGACCTCTCTCAGTAGTCATTGCCGAGGGCGACAGAGAAAGGATTCTGAGCATCCG
>VFKU01000505.1 GCA_009885415.1 Rhodothermota bacterium | reverse complement strand
TTGAAGCCCATCGACTCCAGCGCACAGTTACCGGTGAGGACCATCAGGTCGGCCCACGATATCTTCCGGCCGTATTTCTGCTTGATCGGCCAGAGCAACCTGCGCGCCTTGTCGAGGTTCCCGTTATCGGGCCAACTGTTGAGCGGCGCAAAGCGGAGCGTGCCCGAACCGGCGCCGCCGCGGCCGTCGCCGATTCGGTAAGTGCCCGCGCTGTGCCACGCCATGCGAATGAAGAACGGCCCGTAATGGCCGTAGTCGGCCGGCCACCAGTTCTGCGAGGTCGTCATCAACGCCATGATGTCCTTCTTGAGGGCATTCAGATCCAGCGTCTTGAACTCTTCGGCGTAATTGAAGCCCTCGCCCATGGGATTGCCTTGGGGCGGGTTCTGGTGGAGCATTTTCAGGTTCAGTTTATTCGGCCACCAGTGTTGGTTCGCCGCGCTCCCAGTCATTTTTTGGCCGTTGGCTCCGCCCACTACTGGGCATTTGCTTGCATTGTCTGACACGTGAATTCTCCTTAGCTTTTTATATTGATGGTTGGTTGATCTGAGTTCGTAGTCTTGATGGACGGTGTCGCTATCGTCGCTCGGATGCTGGACTCCGCCGGTTCAATTACTGACCGATCCCCGCTTGGCCGCGAGACACTCGGGACAAGTGCCCCAGTAGATCACCTCCGCCTCATCGATCTGGTAGCCCGAGTCGGCGGCGGCGTTCAAACACGGAGTTTCGCCGATAGCGCAATCGACATCGACCGTTTTTCCGCACCCGCGGCAGATCAGGTGGTGGTGATTGTCGCCGACCCGATCCTCATATAGGGCCGACGAACCGGCGGGCTGGATGCGCCGGATTAGCCCCTTTTCGGTCAGAATCCCGAGGGCGTCGTATACAGCCTGTCGCGAAATGGCCCCTATCTCCGCGCGAACCTCCTCAGCAACCTGGTCTGCCGTGCTATGGGGGCGACTGGACACCGCCCGCAGCACGGCCAGGCGCTGGGCCGTGATTTGGATACCGTGTTCGCGAAGCAGGCTGGCCAAGTCGTTCATGAGGCGCCTAGCCTAAGTCTAATTTTAGATTAGATCAAGTTTTTGTATGACCCCAATTTATCTGTTCGTACCGATTGAGTCAAATCGAAACGCGCCCACCCTGCCCGAATCTGTTTCAATCGACATTACAACAAACGGAAAAATGGCCACGTTGTACGCCCCTACCGGGCCACACAACGTGGTGCGAGCGGCCCCCAATTCAAAACTAGGGAGCAGTGAGCACCTAAATCGGCGTCTTTGTGTGCATGTATCCGCGCTCAGTAAACTACTCGTTTTGGATTTGAACTGATTGAGGAGCGATTCATGCCGTCCAAGACCAAACGCGCCGCGAAACCGAAATCGAAACCGACCGCGAATGGACACACGCGCGCGTATTCCTCGCATATCACCGAGACGGTGGAGCGGGCGCCGGCCCGGGCGATGCTGCACGCGGTGGGGTTCTCCGACAAGGACCTGAAGAAGCCGATGATCGGCGTGGCGTCGACGTGGAGCATGGTGACGCCGTGCAACATGCACATCAACGTGCTGGCGAACGAGGTGAGCCACGGGGTGAACACGCACGGGGGGAAGGCGGTCGAGTTCAACACGATTACGATCTCCGACGGCATTTCGATGGGCACCGAGGGGATGAAGTATTCGCTCGTGTCGCGCGAGGTGATCGCGGATTCGATTGAGACGGTGGCGGGCTGCGCGTGGTTCGACGGCGTGGTCGCGATCGGCGGCTGCGACAAGAACATGCCGGGCTGCATTATGGCGCTGGCGCGGCTGAACCGGCCCTCGGTGTTCGTGTACGGCGGGACCATCCAGCCGGGGCGCTACAAGGGGCAGGACGTCGATATCGTGTCCGTGTTCGAGGCGGTCGGCGGACACGCGAACGGGACCGTGAGCGACAAGCAGCTCAGCGAGATTGAGCATTGCGCGATTCCGGGGCCGGGCGCGTGCGGCGGGATGTATACCGCGAACACGATGGCGACGGCGATCGAGGCGTTGGGGATGAGTCTGCCGAACAGCTCCGCGCAGGCGGCGATCTCGCCGGAGAAGGCGGCCGATTGCCGCGCGGCTGGCGAGGCGGTGTTGAAACTGATCGAGAAGAATATTTTGCCGAAGGACATTCTGACGAAGAAAGCCTTCGAGAACGCGATCGCGGTGGTGACGGCGGTCGGCGGATCGACGAACGCGGTGTTGCACCTGCTCGCGATTGCGCATTGCATGGGCGTGAAGCTGTCTCTGGACGACTTCACGCGGGTCGGGAAGCGAACGCCTGTGTTGGCGGACCTTCGGCCGAGCGGGAAGTATGTGATGCAGAAGCTGATCGACATTGGAGGTGTCGTGCCGCTGATGAAGATGTTGCTCGACAAGGGGCTAATCCACGGCGACTGCATGACCGTTACCGGGAAAACCGTCGCGGAGAATTTGAAGGGGGCGAAACCCTATCCGAAGGGGCAGGATGTCGTTCGCGGCTTCGACGATCCCGTCAAGAAAGAGGGCCACCTCGTCGTGCTCTACGGCAACCTCGCACCCGAGGGTGCCGTGGCGAAGATTAGCGGTAAGGAAGGGACGAAATTCACGGGTACGGCGCGCGTTTTTGCGTCGGAGGAAGACGCGCTGCAGCGGATTCTCGATGGAACGATCAAGAAGGGCGAGGTGATCGTGATTCGATACGAGGGGCCGCGCGGCGGCCCCGGCATGCGCGAGATGCTCGCACCGACGAGCGCGGTAACGGGCAAGGGCCTGGGCGAACACGTCGCGCTGATTACCGATGGCCGTTTCTCCGGCGGCAGCCACGGGTTCGTCGTGGGACACATCACGCCCGAGGCACACGTGGGCGGGCCGATCGCGCTGATCAACAACGGCGACACGATCACCATCGACGCGACGAAACAGACGATCACGCTGGATGTTTCCGCGGCGGAAATCGCGAAACGTCGCGCCGCATGGAAAAAGCCAAAACCGCGGTATACGAAGGGGGTGCTCGCGAAGTATGCGAGCCACGTGAGCTCGGCGAGTCTCGGCGCTGTGACGGATCTGGACTTGAGCTTGTGAGGGCATCTCGACGGATGGTTCGGTGAAGATCGGGTCCGCGCGGCTAGAGAACGATTGCCAGATATTGTGCGACGACAGGAATCATGGGTAAGCCCTGAAAGGGCGGTCTCAGATTAGCCCAGGGCAGAGCGAACGAGAGTGAGCGCCGCCCTGGGTTCGGAGTCGTAATAAGGGTGAAGCCCTGAAAGGGCGCTCCAGGGTAAGGAGACTTCGGATGAGCCAGTCGCTGTCGCAGCTTTACGTTCACCTGGTGTACAGCACGAAACATCGAGCGCCGTGCTTGACGGAGGCGCTTCGGCCACGCTTGTGGGCGTACACAGCGGTTGTGCTGAAAAACTTGGACTGCGTGCCGATCGAAGTGGGTGGTATCGCGGATCATGTTCACATTCTGACCTTGCTCTCGAAGAATCTTTCGGCGGCGAAATTGGTCGAAGAAGTGAAGAAGCCGACATCGAAATGGCTCAAGACGCAGGATCCCGCGTTGCACGAATTTCATTGGCAGAGCGGCTACGGCATTTTCTCGATAGGACGATCCGAGCTTTCGATGGTTCGTGAATACATCATGACGCAGGACGAACACCACAAGACGGTGAGTTTTCAGGATGAATTTCGGAGACTGCTAAAAGAACACGGCGTCGAATTCGACGAACGGTACGTGTGGGATTGACCCTGGAACGCCCTTTCAGGGCTTTGAATGTGGGGTGACCGCGAACCCAGGGCGGCGCTCACTCTCGTTCGCTCTGCCCT
>VFKU01000203.1 GCA_009885415.1 Rhodothermota bacterium | reverse complement strand
GAGCCCGAGGTGCCGGGCGTCGTCGAGGAGGATGACGTCGGGCCGGACGCTAATGAGGCGGCGCAGCGCGTCGGAGACGGAGCTCTCGATGAGGAGGAGGTCGCTTTTTGGCAGCGCGGCGCGCAGCGACTCGACCAGGGAGCGGTCATCGGCTAGGGCAAGGATGATGTTCATGAGGGCAGCACCTATTTTACTACACGGTTTAACTTTTTTGTTGCCCCCGTCATTTGATGATCGACGCCTCGGCCGGTTCTGGCATTTGCGCGGTCGGCAGGGACACCGTGAAGGTGGTGCCTTCGCCGACCGTGCTGGCCACGTCGATTTCGCCCCCGTGTTCCTCAATGATGCTATGCACTACGGCCAGACCCAGGCCGCATCCTTCGGGTTTTGTGGTGAAAAACGGCGTGAAAATTTCCGGCAGGCGATCCGCGGCGATGCCGCAGCCGGTGTCGGACACGGTGATGCGCACGCACTTGCGCTCGACCAGCGTGGAGGCGTTTTTCCGGCGTTTGAAGAAGTAGCCTGTGCGCAGCTTGATGCGCAGGGTGCGCTGGCCGGTCTGTTTCGTGGCGTCGATGGCGTTGAGAAAGAGGTTAAGGAAGACCTGGTGCAACTGCTGATCGTCGGCGCTGACGAAGAAGGGCTGATCGGGCACGTCCATTTCTACGGTGACGAAGGCCCTGCGTAACTGGTTTTCGAGGAGCGCGGCGACCTCGTCGATCGTGCGGCGGATGTTGACGTGGGTGTAGGCGACGGGACGCGGGCGGGCGAAGTCGAGCAGGCGCGAGACGATGGTGTCGATGCGATCGACTTCGTGTGGGACGACTTCTTCGAAAGTGGCGCGGAACTCGGGGTCCTTGTAGCGATCGGCGAGGAGTTGGGTGAAGGTCTTGATCGAGACGAGGGGGTTTTTTATTTCGTGGGCCATGCCGGCGGCGAGCGTGCCGATGGAGGAGAGGCGGTCCGCGCGCTGTACGTTTCGCTCGAGGGTCTTGATGAGCGAGAGGTCGTAGAGCAGCACGACGGCGCCGCTGGTGACGCCCTCTTCGGTCATCAGGCAGGAGCTCGACATGAGCAGGGGCACGGACTGGCCCGCGGGATTGGTGATGGCCGTTTCGAAATCGCTGACGGGCGATTCGCCTTCGAGCGTGGTGCGGAGGAGGTCGGCGATTTCGGGGGGGAGGTCCTGGAGGGAACGGCCTTCTTCGATGGGCCCGAGCAGGCTGCCCGCGGCCTCGTTGGCCACGGTGACGCGGCCGGCCTTGTCGACTGCGATGACGCCTTCGCGCATTTTGGCGAAGACGTTGGTCTGGTGGAGGTAGACGTCGGCGAGTTCGCGGTAGAGCCGCGCATTGGCGATGGCGGTGCCGAGCGGGCCGGCGAGTGCGCGAAACGCGACGCGCTCCTGCTGCGAGTAGATGTCATGCGTGTCTTTGGGGCCGAGCGTCATGATGCCGACGAGGCCGTCGCCGGTCTTGAAGGGGAGGCAGAAGAAGGCCTCGAGATCGGCGAGCGAGCTGGCGACGCGCACCATGCGTTCGTCGGGACGGCTGTGCAGGATTTGTTCGAGGATGAGCGGTTGCGGGTATTCGCGCAGGAAGTCGAGGAGGACCGTGTGCTCGTGTGTGTGCATCGGGGGGTCGTTGGGCACCGATGTAAATTCGGTGACGAGGAGTGTTGGGTCGTTTGGATCGAGGAGGAGGACGCGGATGGTGCGGACGCCGATGGTTTTTTGGATGTCGCGGGCGACGGCGGCGAGGAACTTGTCGAGCTCGACGACTTCGGCGGACTGTTGCGCGAGGCGGGCGTGGAGTCCGTCGATGTCGTAGCGCTGGCGGAGGAAGGAGACTTCGATGAGGTATGAGACGCGTTCTTTGAACGATTGGAACACGAGCGTCACGGCGAAGGCGGAGAAGACCCCGGGCAGGAGGTCTACGGCGGTGGTGCTGGCGCCCAGGAGCGCGCGCGTGATCAGGGTGAAGGCCAAGAAGGTCAGCAATACGAAGGTGGTGGCCACGGTATAGACCAGTGCGCGGGAGACCATAGCGCGTGTGTCGAGGAGGTGGTAGCGGACCATGGCGTAGGCGAAGAAGCCCATGAGGAGCATGACGGCCGCGGGGGTGTAGGCCTGGAAGGTGGGGATTTTGAAGAGTGGCTCGATGGCGCCGGTGACGGCGGACATGGCGGCGATTCCGTAGCACCCGGTGAGTACGAACTGAATTTGCCGGCGTCCGAAGCCGTGCGTTTCGCGGAGCTTGCGGCGCAGGTTGTGGTGGACGGCGAAGAGCGTGGCGAGGGCGAGCACGACGACGATGAGAATGCTGGGGTGATGGCGGACGATGGGCGGTCTGCCCTCGGGTAGGGAGACGATCTCGAAATACCAGGGCCCGAGGGTGTTTGCGCCGAGGACGAGGCCGAGCGCGTAGAGGACGTAGAGCAGGCGGCGGCTGCCGTCGAAGCGGCCTTTGGGGAAGTAGCCCGTGAAGTGATAGAAGGCCGCGGGGGCGAAGCAGACGGCGGCTTCGGCAAGGTGAATCCAGAGGGCGATTGCAGCGCGGTCGCGGGTGCTGACGGCGCCGAATACGCCGAGCGACCAGAGCATGAGCACGGTCGAGACGAAGGCGAAGGTTTGGTGAGTGGGATTGGTGCGATTTCGCGCTAGGACGAGGACGGCGAGGCCGAAGCAGACGAGTGCCGTCACGCCGTTCAACAGCGAGGGCACTAGAATGTCCAGTGGAGTCATTGATCTGTCGCCTCAGCTTTTGGCGGGACGCGCCCGCCGAAATTCGTTTCCATTTCTGTATCTTCTTCTGTGGTCCTTCGCGCGCTGCATGGGCGAGCCGCCCATGCTACG
>VFKU01000868.1 GCA_009885415.1 Rhodothermota bacterium | reverse complement strand
TAGAGATTCTCTATAAGTCAGAGTTGGTCCAGAAAATAAACCGGCTCAAGCGTGAAAAAGGCGCAATAATTCTTGGTCACAACTACATGGAGCCTGCGCTTTACTGCTCCGTGCCCGACCACACCGGCGACTCGCTCGAGCTCTCGCGCATCTCCGCGGAGACCGACGCGGAGATCATCGTATTTTGCGGCGTGCTCTTCATGGCCGAGACCGCCAAGATTCTCAATCCTCATAAGATGGTCTTGTTGCCCTCCGAGAAGGCGCTGTGTTCGCTCGCGGGCGGGATCAATGTGAGCGACATCCGCGATCTCAAGAAGCAATACCCCGGCGTACCGGTGGTGACCTACGTGAATACCTACGCGGACGCCAAGGCCGAGTCGGACTATTGCTGCACCTCGGGCAATGCCGCCGCCGTCATCAAGCACTTGCGCGGACTGGGCCATCAGCACATCATGCTTCTGCCCGATGAGTTCCTCGCACGCAATACCGCCAAGGAACTCGGGATGAGTTTCGTGCTGCCGGGCTTCCTGCGCGGGATGCACACGGACCTGCCCAAAGAACCGACGCTCATCGGCTGGCGCGCGCGCTGCGAGGTGCATGAACTCTTCCGCGTCGAGGACATCGAACTCGTGCGCAAGCAACACCCCGGCGTCAAAGTGCTCGCGCACCCGGAATGCAGCCCCGAAGTCGTGGCCGCGTCGGATTTTACCGGCAGCACGAAACAGCTTATTGCCGCGGTCGAGCGGATGGAAGGCGATCAATTCTTGCTGCTCACCGAGTGCACAATGGGCGACAACATCGCCGCGGCGCACCCGGACAAGAACATGCTTCGTCTATGCAGCTTCCGTTGCCCTCACATGAACCAGATCACGATGGAAGACACGCTCGAAGCGCTCGAAAAGCTGCAATACCAGATCGAACTGCCCGCGGACATCATCACACGCGCGCGCAAACCGATCGACCGGATGTTGGAAATCCGCTAAGAGGGGCCTGGCTTTGGTGGCATGGGCTTCCAGCCCATGCAGGTCAACCCAAAGTATTTTTTTACCTGCCTGAGCCTCGGGTGAAAGCGCGCATGGGCTGGAAGCCCATGCCACCTCTTTCATAGAGATTGCGCGAGCAGCCAGCCGATGGCTGCGGGATCGCCGTAGGCTTTGTCCCAACTGTTGTGGCCGATGCCCTCGTATTCGGTGAGTTGGACGTTTCCGCCGGCGGCTTTCACGGCGTCGACCATCTGTCGGCTGCGTTCGGGTTTCACCGTGGTGTCGGCAAGGCCGTGGAAGGCCCACATCGGACGCCGGGAGAGTTCCTTCGCGTCGGCCGGATCGCCGCCGCCGCAGACCGGCATGAAGGCGCTGACCCGATCCGCGCGCATCGCGCCGTAGCGGAAGGTGCCGAAGCCGCCCATCGAGAGGCCGGTGAGCGCGACGCGTTTTTTCTCTACGTTGTAATGCTTTTCGACGTACGCGATCGCGGAATCGATGTGTTTCCACGCGGGCGCGCCCTTCGGATTTTCTCCTGAGCCCCACGTGGTATCGGTCGAGCACTGCGGCATCACAACCAGCGCCGGGAAGCGCTCGGGGTTGAGCCGGATCGCGCGGCCAATGCCGACTTCGGCCTGCTTCCAGCCGTCGCTTCCGCGCTCGCCCATGCCGTGGAGGAACACGACCAGGGGCCATTCCTTGTCGGGCGTGTAGCCCGCGGGAACGTAGACGACGGCGGGCCAGGACTCGCCGTCAGCCTCGGTGCGAAAAGCGTAGAAGCCGTTGGCCGATTGGGTCATGTCCGTCTCAATGCCGATTTTGCTGTCCTGCACGCGCACATTGATGCATCCGGCCAGCGCGAGGGCCGCAAGAATCCCTGAGAACATCCGCCCATAGTGCCTCGACATAGTCACGATCTCCCGTCCAAAAAACCCCAAAACGATCCAGTCTCGCCGAAACTTAGACTCCCTGTTGCCCTCGCTGGTTTATCGACTCTTCGTCTCTGAGAGAAACGCGGAGACCACATCGTTCCAAGCGTCGGGGGTCTCAAAATACGGCGAATGGCCCGCACCGGGCAATTCCTTCACTTGCGCGCCCTTGACCTCGGCCGCGACGGAACGAACTACCGCGGGAGGAAAGATCGGGTCGTGCTCACCGACGACAAAAAGCACCGGGACATTCAACGAGCGCACGTCTTCCATTTTGTACGCCGTCTGCCGCAGCTTGAGGCCCATGCCCGCTGGCGCTGGCGCGGCGACGCTCGCGATTCCGCGATAGAGGAGCGCCTTCGCTGGGTCTCGCACGCCCAGTTCTTCGCCCAAGGCCGGGTGGCGCGTGAAGGGCCACTGGTCCGGCGGCGGCGTGGTGGCGACTTGCCGGATGTACGCGTCGTAATGCTGCGCGGCCTCGGGCGTGAAGATTCCGCCGAGCGTATCCGCAAGCACTAACGAACGGACGCGCGCGGGCCACTTCAACGCGAAGCCAGCGACGGTCCAGCCGCCCATGGATTGCCCGACGAGATGCGCGCGATCGATCTTGAGATGATCGAGGAGCGCTTTGAGATCCTCCACGGCCGCCGCGGGGCCGGAGGCCTTGCCGGTGTCCGTCGAGCGGCCGAAGCCGCGCTGGTCCCAGGTGATGACCCGGTAGCGATCGGCGAAGGCCGGCACTTGTTGGTACCAGATCGCGTGGTTGCCGCCGAGGCCGTGCGAGAGCACGAGCGGATCGCCCGAGCCCAGGGTCTCGTAATAAATCTGTTCGCCATCGCTCTCGACGAAACCGGACTCGAGCACGATATCCTTGGCCGATGCGATGGTCGCCAGCGTGAATCCGATCAGGGCGAAGGCCGCAGAAACGCCGCGCCTGCGTTGTCCGGTTGCGCGTTCGCCCATGGGCATACTCCCCTTATTTTGTGCTGCTTTGATAGACGATGGTGATCCAGGATTTCGTGCTGACGAAGGCCTTGCCCCAGGAGTCATATTTCGCGGGGAGGCCCGCCGCCTGGACTTCCTCCATCGTCTTTCCCGCAGCCGCGGCCTTTCGAATAGTGTCGATCGTGTCCTTGAGCGTGGTCTGGAAGGTGAGCAAATCTTTCTTCGTCGCGAGCGGGCCGTGGCCCGGGATGATCTTAGCGTCGTCGGGGATGAGCTCGAGCATCTTGGCGACGTTGGCGAGGTAGCCGTCGACCGAGCCGCCACCCGTCAAGTCGATGAAGGGGTACATGCCGTTGGTGAATTGGTCGCCCGTGTGGACCACGTTTGACTTGGTGAAGAAGATGAGCGTGTCGCCGTCGGTGTGCCCGTTAGGGACGTGGACCAGCCGAAGCTCCTCGCCGTTGAAATGGATCGAGGCCTTGTCGGCGTAGGTGACCGTCGGCAGGCTGCTGCGGAAGGCGGCGTCCTTGAGGTCCTTCGTACCGATCATGCGTGTGCGGACGTTGTCCTGCGCGACCACGGGGGCCTTCAGTCCGAAGTTGATGTTGCCGCCGGTATGGTCGCCGTGGAAGTGGGTGTTTACCACCAGCTTGAGCGGCCCGGGCCCGATGGTCTTCATCGCGTCCTCGATCGGCGCGGAGATGTTGGCGTACTGCGTGTCGATCATCAACATGCCGTCTTCGCCGCTCGAAATGCCGATGTTGCCGCCGCGGCCTTCGATCATCGAGACCGGCCCGGCGACGGGGTACACAGTGATCTTTACGTCCTCGGCAAAGGCTGGTACCGCCGCGAGCAGCAAGGCCAAGAGTGTCATACGCATGAGAGATTCCTTCCATATGCTTTGAGGTCTGTTGCCCTGGAAGCCCTTAGCCTATCGAACGGCGAACTGCGGTGCAATGCCCGCTTCACGTGCGAATCCGCGCGTAGGGAAGCGGATCGACCGCGCCCGCTTCGGCGAAGGCTTTCAGGCGCTCGACGCAGGTCGGACACGTGCCGCAAGCCATCTCGCCGCCGCGGTAACAGCTCCAGGTGTGCGCGAAATCGACCCCAAGCGCGCAGCCCGTCGTGACCAGCTCCGCCTTGCGCTTGGCGATCAGTGGTGCATGAATCGTCACGGCGTCGCGGCGGTTGAGTGCGAGGGTGGCGTTGATGCGCGTGAGGAAATCGCACGTGCAGTCCCAGTATCCGTATTCGTCGTGGGCTTGCGCACCGTAAAAGACGTCGCGGATGGAATGGGCCTCGGCGTAGGCGGCGGCGAGCGCGAGGAGGATCATGTTTCGATTGGGGACGTAGGTGGGGGGTTGATCGAGCGAGGTGGGGGAGAGCGCTGTCAAATCCGGTACCTCCGCTCCGCCTGCGACCAACGAAGTCCCGCCTTTGATCAGGCTCCCGAGGAATGACATATCGATGATTTGGTGCACCGCCGCTCCGGCGGCCTTGGCTTGCCACGCGGCGGCCTCCAGTTCGCGCCGGTGTCGCTGACCGTAATCAAAGCTGATCGCATGCACGGGCGCACGGTGCAACTCGCGTGCGACGTGATGGAGGAGAACGGAGGAATCCATGCCGCCACTAAGCAGCACGACGGCGGGGGGGTGCGAGGTTTCGACCACGGGCGGACAGTCTCCTTTCGGTCGATTGTGAACGATCGCGGCGCGTGAATGAAGCGGTCGATCCAGGAGCGCGGGGCCCCGGTGGCGACGAGGGGATGGTACACGATCGGCAGCGTCCCGACGATGCGGTAAAAGGGCGGTCCGCGCGTTGACCGGGCGCGGGCCGTCTGATATTTTTCGCAGCGGTGCCGGCGAATCGGTTATGTCGAGCGCCGCGGCGTATGGGCGGGCCGCCCATGCTACGATCGGAATCCCGCAACGAGTTGAGGAGTTTCGCATGGACGGCTTGATGATGGATTTTCAATTGACGCTGGACGCGGTCCTGCGGCGGGCGGAGCAGCATTTTTACAAGAAGGAGATCGTCACGCGACTGCCGGACAAGACGTTTCACCGGTATACCTATGGGGACATGGTGAAGCGCACGAAGAAGCTCGCGCTGGCGCTGCGGCGGTTGGGGATCAAGCCGGGGGAGATGGTCGGCACGCTGTGTTGGAACCACTACCAGCACTTCGAGGCGTACTTCGCAATTCCGATCATCGGGAGCGTGCTGCATACGCTCAACCTGCGGCTGCACCCGGACGACCTCGAATACATCGCGAACGACGGGAGCGACCGCGCGATCATTTTCGACGAGTCGCTGTTGCCCTTGCTGAAGAGTTTCAAAGACAAGATCAAGGCTCAGCACTACATTATGATTCGCAGTTCGCACGAGCCTCTCCCCAAGGGAATGCTCGATTACGAGAAATTGCTCGAGGCCGAGGACGAGAAGAAGTTTGACTACTCGACCTTGAACTTGCAGGAGAAACAGGCGGCGGCGACGTGTTACACCTCGGGCACGACGGGGCGGCCCAAGGGCGTGCTGTATTCGCACCGTTCGATGGTGCTGCATTCGATCTCGGCGATGCTGGCCGACGTACATGACCTGCGCGAGGCGGATTGTCTGTTGCCGGTGGTGCCGATGTTTCACGCGAATTCCTGGGGGCTGCCCTACGCGGCCGGGATGGCCGGGCCGAAGCTGGTGTTCCCGGGCCCATTCCTGGATGTGCCGAGCTTGCTGGAGGACTTCGAGAAGGAAGGCGTCACGATCACGGCGGGCGTGCCGACGATTTGGCTGGGGCTGTTGCAGGCGCTCGATGCGAATCCCGGGAAATACAACCTCAAGAAGCTTCGCCGGATGATCGTAGGCGGGTCGGCGGTGCCGGTGAGCCTGATGAAGAGCATGCAGGAGCGGCACGGACTGACGATCATCCAGGCCTGGGGCATGACGGAGCTTTCGCCGATGGGGACGGTGTCGAACCTCAACAGCGAACTGCGGACGAAGAGCGAGGACGTGCAGTACGAGTACCGCGCGATGCAGGGGATGCCGGTGCCGCTGGTGGAGATTCGCGGCCGGTCCGACGCCGGGATCATTCCGTGGGACGGCAAGACGATGGGCGAGCTCGAGGTGCGTGGGCCGTGGATTTCGAGCGCGTACTTCAACCGGCCCGACGCGGCCGACCGCTTCACCGACGACGGTTGGTTCAAGACGGGCGACATCGTAAGCATCGACGAGATTGGCTACATAAAAATCCAGGATCGCGCGAAGGACCTCGTGAAATCCGGTGGCGAGTGGATCAGCTCGGTGGACCTCGAAAACATGATCATGGGGCATCCGGCGGTGGCGGAGGCGGCGGTGATC
>VFKU01000694.1 GCA_009885415.1 Rhodothermota bacterium | reverse complement strand
CTCGGCTTCGCTGTAGGTGTTGTCGATGGAGAGCATCGGGACTTCGTGGGTGACTTGGGCGAAGCCTTGCAAGGGCTGGCCGCCGACGCGTTGGGTGGGGGAGTCGGGCGTGCGGAGATCGGGGTGCGCCTCTTCGAGCTCCTGCAGTTCGCGTACGAGTTTGTCGTACTCGAAGTCGGAGATCTCGGGCGCGGCCTTGGCGTAGTAGAGATCATTGTGGTGATCGATCTCCGCTCGGAGTTTGTCCACGCGGTCGCGGATTTTTTTTGGGGCGGTCGTCATCCGGCAGATTATACGGATGGTGGGCGGCGGGGTCGCGGGGCGGGTGGTGACGTGTCCATCTATATGGTGCGGCTTGTTGCACTTGGGAAAAGCGTTGGTGCGAAACAAGGGCGTTCGGAGTTCCGCCTTCAGGCGGCGCGATCGGTGAAAGCTCTCCACCTAAAGGTGGAACTCCGAACGGGATTTTGGGCGTTGCGGAGCAAGGGTAAATCGATTGACTAATCAATACTTAAAGAGAGATAAAAGCGGTTTTGTGGTTAATTTGGAATGTGTTTAGGGGCGAATCGGTGCCTTTTCGATGAATAGCGGGTCGGTTGGGGCGGAGTTTCTGCGACCCCTTCCGGGGTCGATTTCGCTGGCGACCGGTACCGGGGGTGTCGCTTCGCTCAACCCCCGGCTACCTTCTGGAAACCCTCCGGGTTTCAGACCGGATCGGGCGTTACTTGGAGCGTCTAATAGAACTGTCGGGGCGCTCGGCGGTCTCGCATGGGCGAGCCGCCCATGCTACGGGTTGGTTTTTCAGTGGGAGCGCTGGCGGGATTTGGCTAGGGAGGCGCCTTTGAGGGCGGCGGTGACGGTGGCGTGGCGGCCGACGGTGTTTAGGAGGACGAGGCCTTCGACGGTGGCGAAGAGGAGGGCGGCGGTGGGGAGGCGGTCTTCTTCGCGGTCGACTTTTAGGCGGTCGGCGGTCCACTGGAGGAAGCCGTCGCACAGTTGGCCGGCGATGGCGTGGAAGGGCGCTGTTTTTCGCGAGGCGGCGGCGAGGACTTCGAACCAGAGGCGCATGTAGGGTTTGTAGGGGGCGGAGTCGAGGAATTCGCAGACGCGGGGGAGCAGGATCGCGTAGGGCTGCTTGCCCGGGAGGGCGCCCTCCATCAGCGCCATGAGTCGTACCGCGACGAGGCCGAGGGTGGCGCTGAGCAGTTCATTCTTGTCGGCAAAATAATAGAGCAGCATGCGGTCGCTGGTGCCGGCGGCCTTGGCGAGGGGCCGGAGGCTGGCGCCGGGGAGGCCGGCCTTGAGCAGGTGATCGGCGAGGCCTTCGACGATGACCTGGCGGCGTGCTTCGCGGCTTTTCATGGGGCGAATCCTTTCTGGAAAAATAATGCTTGCAAATGGGTGTAGCGAGTGCTACATTAATTTCGTAGCGCTTGCTACATAACGCGCTCCCAAGGAGAGTATCATGACCGTCGTGCAGAAGGCATCGGCCACGGGCCGGCCGAGCGAGGCTCATGTCCTCACGCCGTCGCAGGTCGCGAAGACGGCCGCGCTGGGGGTGATTCTGTGGTTTTGCGCGGCAATGGCGGTTCGCTTCGGGACGCCGACGGGTTTTCTGGCGGGAACCGCGGCGGTGGTCACCTTCGTCCTCTCCGCGTTCGTGGGCGTGCCGACGGTGTGGTTGATGAAGCGTGTCTGCGGGCTCGGGAGTTCGCAGGTGATCTCGGGGGCGACAGTGGGGACGGCTTCCGCGACGCTGTGCGACGGGGTCGCGCTGATGTGGTTCCGGAGCTTGTACGGTCCGAGCGCGGAGGCGGTGTTGCCGGGCGCGGCGTGCATCTTGTGGGGAGTGGGGTGGATTCTTGCAGCGGCGTATTGGGATGGGCATCGAGCCGCGTCGGGTGCGCGCGCGGCCGAATGAAGCGGGAAGTCAAGTCACACTACAACAGGAGGGTTGAGAGATGTCACGGTTCTGGCTGAATTGGTTGAATGTTTGGTGTTTGGCGGTAGCGATTTTTGGCGTGGTGTTGGCGGGGGGCGGCTTCGAGGCGACGAGCGGCCCGGTGCGAATGGTCTTCGAGCAATTGAAAGGCCCGGGAGGCACGGAGTTGACCGCGCCTGTGCGTTTCTTGCTGGGCGTCTTGGGTCCGATATCGGTGGGTTGGAGCCTGACCTTTTACGCGGCGATGCGGGCGGTGCAGCAGCTTGATAAGGCGGCGGCGAGGCCGATCTGGATCCTGCTGGTGGCGTCGGTGGCGTGTTGGTTTTTCGTCGACAGCGCGGTGTCGGTGCATACGGGGTTCTGGCGGAACACGATTCCGAATGCGGTGCTGATGGGGACCTTCTTGGTGCCGGTAATCCGCAGTGGGGTGTTAAAGAAGTGATATTGGGTAATCGAGTTGCACCGTTGACGGGGATCGCTGGCCGACATACAATCGCGGGGTGAAAACGTTTTGACGAAGGAGTGAATCGACGTGGGTTTTCGTGATGCGGAACGCAGATTCTTTGTAGTGGCGATCGGGGCGTCGTTGCTCTGGGCCGCGGCAGTGCGCGCGAGCGACGACGCCTCGGTGGTGTACGACGGGACCTCGGGCGCGGGCGCTGGAAAACACATTGTGTATATCGCCTCGGATCATGAGTATCGCGGCGAGGAGACGCTGCCGGCGCTTGCGCGGATTATGGCGAAGCGATACGGGTTCACGTGTACGGTTTTGTTCGGACTTGATCCGAAGGACGGCACGATCCTTCCGGGCAGCAGCGACATTCGCGGGCTCGAGGTGTTGGAGCACGCGGACCTCCTCGTTATATTCATGCGCTTCATCAATCTGCCGGACGAGGAGATGCAGCATTTTGTTGATTACGTCGATCGCGGGGGTCCGATTATTGGGCTGCGGACCTCGACGCACGCGTTTCAGATTCCCAAGGATCGGAAATTCTATCGTTATGATTTCCGGTATCCCGGTGAGGATTTCTTGATGGGCTTCGGGCGTCAGGTATTGGGGGAGACCTGGGTGAGTCATTATGGGGAGAATCACCGGCAGAGTTCGATCTTGGCGATCGAGCAGGCGAACAAGGAGCATCCGGTGTTGCGGGGCGTGAAGGACATGCACACCCAGGCCGGCGGTTATACGGCCGATCCGCTCCCGCCGAGCACCACGCTCGCGCGGGGAATTATTCTCAACGGGATGACGAAGGATTCGCCGGTCGATACGTCGAAGGAGTTGATGCCGGTGGTTTGGGTGCGCGAATACATGAGTCGAAGTTCGGCGAAGGCGCGAATTTTTACGACGACCCAGGGCGCTTCGGAAGACATGGTGAACGACGGATTTCGCCGATTGCTCGTCAACGCGCATCTGTGGTGTCTGGGCATGGAGGAACAGATTCACCTGGACAACCCCGTCGATTTCGTTGGTCCCTACCATCCGTCGGGGTTCGCGTTCTCGAAATTCCGGCGAGGCGTGAAGCCGTCGGATCTTGCCGGGTGGGACTCGCCGATCATGGATCCGGCCGCGCCTCTCGATGCAGAGAAAAAGCGGGAGTAAGCGCGGGGAGCCGGATGCGGCATTTAGAGCAGCAGTTCGGGGGCGGTGATCCGTGTGTCGTCGTTGAGCGGGCGCAGTGGGGGGATGCCGCGTTTATTGAGTCCGTCGTGGTACGCGTGGACGGCGTCGATGGGGGTGAGTTCACCGTCGGCGACGCGGCGGAGGAGTTGGATCATTAGGAGTTGGTCTTCGGCGTTGTTTATTTTGCGTCCGAAGAGGGCGGCGCGGGCGCCGTGTTGTTTTGCTTTAGCGAGGAGGGTGAAGGCGTCCAGGGTGGTGCCGGAGGCGCCGCCG
>VFKU01000459.1 GCA_009885415.1 Rhodothermota bacterium | reverse complement strand
GGGTCATGACCCGCCCTACCGATCGCAAGTGCGCTATAGTCCTCATCGTCTGTATAATTCATCCCATGCCTCACGGAAGCCGCATGTATTCCGCGTTCGGATCTATCCTCCCTGTCGCGGTGTTTCTGATTTCTTCTCGCGCTACTGCCGCCGACACGCTCTCCTTTAATCGCGACGTTCGCCCCATCCTCTCCGAGAACTGTTTCAAGTGTCACGGGCCGGACGCGAACGCGCGCAAGAGCAAGCTGCGGCTGGACGAGCGCGAGGACGCGCTTAAGAATCGCGGGGGGTACTTCGCGATCGCGCCGGGCAACGCGGAAGAGAGCGAGGTCGTGCTTCGGATTCAGAACTCGGATCCCAAGGAACACATGCCGCCGTTGGACTCGGGGAAATCGCTGACGGAGCCGCAGAAGGAAGTCTTGACGCGCTGGATCGCCGAGGGCGCGGTCTACGAGCCGCACTGGGCCTACCTTCCGCCCAAGCGCGAGTCGCTGCCGGAGGTCTCGCAGCCGGAGTGGGGGACAAACCCGATCGACCGCTTCGTCCTCGCGCGACTCGAGGCCGAGGGGCTCGCGCCTGCGCCCGAGGTCGAGCCGGCGCGATTGTTGCGGCGCGTGTCCTTCGACCTGATCGGCCTGCCTCCGACCGCGGCCGAACTCGATGCGTATCAATGGGCGCCGGCCGGCGAGCGATACGCGCTCGCGGTCGATCGGCTCTTGAGTTCGCCGCATTACGGCGAGCGCATGGCGATGGGCTGGCTCGATGTCGTGCGCTATGCCGATACGACGGGTTATCACTCCGACGACGCGCGCGACATGAGTCCTTACCGCGACTATGTCATCGCCGCCTTCAATGACAACAAGCCCTTCGACGAGTTCACGATCGAGCAGATCGCCGGCGATCAATTCCTCAAGCCGACCACCGAGCAGCAGATCGCCTCGGGCTACAACCGGCTCAACCAGATCACCTCCGAGGGCGGCGCGCAGCCGAAGGAGTACCTCGCCAAGTACATGGCGGATCGCGTCCGCAACCTCGGCTCGGTGTGGATGGGCGCGACGCTGGGTTGCGCGGAATGCCACGATCACAAGTTCGATCCGATCACGACCAGGAATTTTTATCAGTTTGGAGCCTTTTTTGCCGATATCGACGAGGTGGGCAAGTACGACCACGGCGGAAACGCCTATGCGCCGGTGATTTACTTCCCGACGCGGGAACAGAAGAAGGCGCTCGCGAAATTCGAGAAGCAACGCGCGGAGATCGAGCGCGAAGAGGCCGGCTCCGACGAGGAAAAGAAATCCAAGCGCGAGCGGCTGAAAAAGTTGGACGGCGAGATTCGCGAGTACAATCTCTCCGTGCGCTCGACGCTCGTCGCGAAGACGGTCGAGCCGCGCGAAATTCGCGTGTTGCCGCGCGGGAACTGGATGGACGCCACCGGCGACGTCATCGCGCCGGCCACGCCGGAATTCCTGCCGCCGCTGAAGGCCGCCGGCCCGCGCGCGACGCGCATGGACCTCGCGCGCTGGCTGGTCGACCCCGCGAACCCGCTTACCGCGCGCGCGTTCGTCAATCGCCTATGGGCGCAGTTTTTCGGGCAGGGGCTCGCGCCCGTGGCCGACGACCTCGGCCGTCAAGGCCGCTGGCCGAGCCACCCGGAACTGCTCGACTGGCTCGCGGTCGAATTCATGGACAGCGGCTGGGACGTGAAGCACCTCGTGCGGCTTATCGTGACGTCGAGCACGTACAAGCAATCCACCCAGCGCGGCGACGACGCGCTCGCGCGCGACTCCTCGAATCTCCTCCTCGCCGGGCAGCGGCCGCGCCGGCTCGAAGCCGAGCTCGTGCGCGACAATGCGCTCACCATCGCCGGGCTATTGGACACGGAAGTCGGCGGGCCTAGCGCACGCCCCTACCAACCCGAGGGCTACTACAAAGACACCTACCAAAGCGTCGGCGTGCCGCATACCTACGAGGCCGACACCGGCGCGATGCAATACCGCCGCGGCATGTACTCGTTTTGGAAGCGCACCTACCCGCACCCGATGCTGCTCGCCTTCGACGCGCCCACCCGCGAAGAATGCACCGCGACGCGCACCACCTCGAACACGCCGCAACAGGCGCTGACGCTACTGAACGATCCCAGCTACCTTGAAGCGGCGCGGGTCTTCGCCGCGAGGATCATGGAGTACGGGGGTGAAACTCCGGAGTCGCGCGTCGCATTCGCCGCGAAACGCACCCTCTCCCGGCCACCGACCGCCACTGAGCAGACGCTTCTCGGCGATTTGTATTCCCGTCAATTGAATGAGTACCGCGCCGCGCCGGCCGACGCCGAGGCCTTGCTCTCCATCGGCCAATGGGGTGCACCCGAGAACCTCGATCATGCGGAGCTGGCCGCCTGGACGCAGGTCGCGCGCGTGTTGCTGAACACGCAAGAAGCCATCACGAGATACTGAGGGCGCTTCGCCGTGAACCCTTACGAGAGATATCAACTCGAACTGACCCGGCGGCAGTTTTTCGGCCGCACCGCGCGTGGTATCGGCGGACTTGCGCTCGCCTCGCTCCTGAATCCCGCCGCGCGCGCCGCAGGCGCCCCGGATCACTGGGCGGGCCTGGTGAATCCGCTGCACTTTCCGGCGCGGGCCAAGCGTGTGATTCACCTGTACATGGCCGGCGGGCCTGCGCACCTGGAGCTCTTCGATTACAAGCCCGAGCTCGAACGCCTCGACGGCGAGCCCATGCCCGAATCCTTCACGAAGGGCCAGCCGATCGCGCAGTTGCAGGACCAGAAACTAAAGTGCTTGCGCCCGCAGTTCAAGTTTACGAAACACGGCACCTCGGGCCAGGAAATCAGCGATGCGATTCCGCATATCGCGAGCGTCGCCGACGACCTGTGCATCATCCGCTCGATGCAGACCGAGCAGATCAACCACGATCCCGCGCACACCTTTATGAACACCGGCACGTCAATCTCCGGCCGGCCGAGCATGGGCTCGTGGCTCACTTACGGCCTCGGCAGCGAGAACGATGACCTGCCCGGATTTGTCGTGCTCACTTCGCGCGGCGGCGGGCAGATGCAGCCGATCGCGGCTCGCCAGTGGCACAGCGGCTTCCTGCCCAGCCGTTTCCAGGGCGTGAAATTCGAGTCCTCCGGCGATCCCGTGCCGTATCTTAGCCGGCCCGCGGGCGTTTCGGAGAAGCAGCAGCGGGAAGTGATCGATGCCGTGCGCGCGATGAACCAGGAACTCGGGCAGACGCTGCACGACCCGGAACTGGAGACGCGCATCAGCCAATACGAACTCGCGTTCCGCATGCAGACCAGCGTCCCGGAACTGGTCGATTTCTCAAGCGAGCCGCAGTCGATCCGCGATCTCTACGGCGCGGAGAAGGCCGACGGCAGCTTCGGCGCGAACTGCCTGCTCGCGCGCCGCCTTGCCGAACGCGGCGTCCGTTTTATCCAGGTCTACCACCGCGATTGGGACCACCACGAGCGCATCCTCACCGGCATCAAAGAGACGGCAGGCCACATCGATCGCGGGTCGGCCGCGCTCATTACCGATCTCAAGCAGCGCGGCATGCTCGACGACACGCTCGTGCTCTGGGGCGGCGAATTCGGACGCACGCCCATGGCTCAGGGCGACGGACGCGACCACCACATCCGCGGCTTCTCCGTCTTCATGGCCGGCGGCGGCGTCAAGCCCGGCATCACCCACGGCGCCACGGACGAACTCGGCTACGCCGCCGTGCAAGACCCGGTTCACGTCCACGACCTCCACGCCACCATGCTCCACCTCCTCGGCATCGACCACGAACGCCTCACCTACAAATACCAAGGCCGTGACTTTCGCCTCACGGATGTCCATGGCAAGGTGGTGAAAGAGATTCTCGCTTGACCGAATGGACCGCGTTCCTGACTGTATAGACTTCGCAGGAGATAGTGCATGCGATTTGGTAGAACCTATCGGGCGCGTCGCCGCCCGCACCTAAATCTACGTCTAGTCATGGCGGCCGTGATCGGCGCTGTGGCGATCGGCAGTTACTTGTTGCAATCCTCGACCAATCCCATCACCGGCGAGAAGCAGCGCGTCGCGATGACCACCCAAGAAGAGATCGCGCTAGGCCTCCAGGCGCGGCCCGAAATGATCGCGCGCTACGGCGGGCTGGATCCCGACCCGCGGGCGCAATCGGAGGTGAAGACCGTTGGACTCGAACTCCTCAATGCGCTCGAAACGGAGCTGCGCAAGCAAGGCCGCTCGATTCCCTATACCTTCAACTTCCACCTGTTGGAGGACCCGCGCACCGTGAATGCCTTCGCGCTGCCCGGCGGTCAGGTGTTTATCACCGGCGCGCTTTATCGAAAGCTGGGCGGCCGTGCTGAACTCGCAGGCGTGATCGGACACGAGATCGGCCACGTGCTCTCGCGGCACAGCGCGCAACAACTCGCCAAGCGGCAACTCACCCAAGGGCTGGCCGGCGCGGCGGGCGTCGCCGGCGGGAGTTACGACTCCGCGCGCATGGCGCAAATGGTCGGCGAGATGGTCAACATGAAGTTCGGGCGCGACGACGAACTCGAGTCCGACCGCTGGGGCGTGCGGCTCATGGGCGGCGCCGGCTACGATCCGCGCGCGATGATCGGCGTCATGCGCGTGCTCGAATCGGCCGGCGGCGCGGGGCCTCCCGAATTCTTGAGCACGCATCCGAAACCGGCGAACCGGGTCCAGTACATCGAAGACGTGATTGCCGAGGTTTATCCCGGCGGCGTGCCCACGGGGCTCACACGTTAATCGCCCTTATGCGATCACCGGCATCTTCGCGAACTCTCTTCCAAGCACCATCTTCGCGTCCACCGCGAACCAGTCGTTGAGCACCGCGGCGTAGACCTGCCGGAAATCGACCGTGTGGATGAGGTCGCCGTCGTCGAGCTTGGTTAGGCTCGGGTAGGCGCCGTGGAGGCCCGGCTTGATGTTATCGCCGATGAGGAACATGGGCGCGGCGGTGCCGTGGTCGGTGCCGCCGGACTTGTTCTCGTGCACGCGCCGGCCGAATTCGGAGAAGACCATCGTGGTGACGCGGCCGCTGGTGCCGTCGTCGCGCAGGCGGTTTTGGAAAGCGAGCAGCGCGTTGGCGGCGCCTGCCAGCAAATTGTCCTGCTGGCCGAGTTGGTTCGCGTGCGTGTCGAAGCCGCTGATCGAGACGTAGTAGATGCGCGTCTGGAGTCCGCCGCGGATGAGTCCGGCGACGGCGTCGAGTTGCGGCTTCAGCGCTTGGCGCCCCTGCGGCATTTCAATTTTTCCAGCCTGCATGGCGGCCTCGTGCACTTCCTTCGAGCTCATGATCGCGTCGGAGGTGACGTGGCGCAGAAAGTCCAAGTTGCTGCCGTTCTCGGCCGGGAGGTCGCGTGCGTTGGAGCGCGCGAAGGCCGCAGGACTGTCTGCCCCGTCGCCCGGCTGCCAGCCAAAGCTCGCGGGATTTTCGAAGGCGACGCCGAATCCTTTTTTGCCGTCGAAGGCTTGGGGACGTTCTTTGCCGAGGGCAACGCCGGCCTGGGGCCGTGCCGAGCCGCTGCACGCTGCATCGAAATAGCGCCCGACCCAACCGGTGCCCATGAACTCATCGGAGTCTGACGCGGTCTGCCAGATTTCCATCGAGCGGAAGTGGGAGCGGTCGGGGTTGGGGTAGCCCACGCCCTGCACAATCGCAAGCTTCGCGTCGTCATAGAGGCGCTGGAAGCCTTCCATGCGGCTGTTGAGCGCGAGGTCGTCGTTCAGCTTGAGCAGGCGCTCGCCCTTGAGGGCGAGCTGCGGTCGCGCGCGGTAGTATTCGTCGTTGCTGTGCGGCACGAGGGTGTTGAGTCCGTCGTTTCCGCCGCCCAACTGCACGACGACCAACACGCGGTCGTCCTTGAATCCCAGGATGCTCTGCGCGGCGGCCTCGGCCGTGCGCGTGAGAAACTGCGGCGCCACGCCGAAGGCGGAGAACACGGCGGCGGTCTTCATGAAGTCGCGGCGGGAGAAGATGTGAGGCATGGGTGGGTTCCTTTTATGTTCGGGGCGATCGGTGGATGAGATTGCTTCGTCGCAACTGCGCTCCTCGCAATGACGAAGCTGGCAACTGCGCTCTTCGCAACGACGATGTTCTCAACATAGTTGGTACTCGGCGAGGCTGAAGAGCAGATGCAGCGCGCTGCTCATCTCCTCGTTCGACAGCGTCTGTGCGGAAACGGCCGCCTTGGGCGATCCGCTTGGAGTGAGCGCGGCGACCAGCACCTCCTTCTGCTCGGCGGAAAGCGGCGTATTCAGGTAGCGCGCCGCGAGCGCATCCGCGCATTCGCCGGCCTGAGTGAATTCGAGCCCGCCGAAGATCGCCTGCACGTCCCAGCGGCGGCCAGCCTCGAGATCAATCATCGTCTTCTCGATGAGACCGCGGCGTTCTTCCGGCGTGGCCGCCTTGTCCAGCTTCGCACGGATTTCCTTGCGCTCGGCCGGCGGCACGTTCTGCAGCGAGGCTTGAAACTGCTGCCGATTGTTCTTGGTCATCTCGCCGCGCATCGCGCCCATGTCCATCATGCTCATTTCGTCCGGCTCGAAGAAATCAGCCACGACAATCGAGCGCGACATGTTGTAGCGCGTGAGCAGCGTGTTCGCGTTGATCCACGCACGGCCGCCGTCCCACCCGGCGACGTTCGGCGGGTAGAAGAGCATCTGGCCGAGCTGCCCCGAGGCGCGAGCGAGGGCGAGGTAGGGCGGGGATTCCAGATCAAGATGATCCGCGAGCTGGATGAGAAACTGCACCGGGCTCTTGATCTGCGTGCCGAGTGATTTCTTCGAGTAGAAGGCCTCGGACCTGAAGATCGTTTCGAGGAGCGGAGCGATCTCGAAGTTACTCGCCCGAAGATTCTCAGCCAGCGCCGAGACGATTTCCGGCTCCGGATTTTCGTAGGCGAAATACGTCCAAAGTTTGCGCGAGATAAATTCGGCAGTGGCCGGCTGATCGAAAATGATAGTGATCATGTCCCAGCCGTCGAAATTTCCCGTCTTGCCAAATACCGTTTTCTGCCCGAAGTCGTGCCGCTCTTCGTGAAAGCGGAACTGGCCATTATCCATGCCCCAGCCGGTAAAGGCGCGGGCGGATTCCTTAATGTCGTTCTCCGTGTAATGGCCGACGCCCATCGTGAAAAGTTCCATCAACTCGCGCGCCCAGTTCTCGTTCGGCTGGCCCTTCACGTTCTGCACGTTGTCGAGATAGCGCAGCATCGCCGGGGATTGGCCGACCGCGGTCGTGAGCGTCTTGAAATTGCCAATGGCGTGCTCGCGCAAAAGCGAATTGAACTGGTAGTTTGCGGCGGAAGATTTTACTTTCTGCGCAGAGGTGGCGAAATGTCCATGCCAGAAAAGCGCCATTTTTTCTTGCAACGGCCGCGGCGAGTGGGTCATGCGCTCCACCCACCACGCCTGCAGGCCGAGCATCGCCGCGCGCTCGCGCACCTGCATCTCGTTGTTCAGCTTGCGGCGCTGCTCCTCGGGCAGCGATTTTGCCTCTTCGCGATAAGCGAAATACTCGGCCGCGGTCACGAGGAAATTCGGCGGGGTGAGGTCGTCCGGCGTGTTCTCGTACTCGAGCAGCGTGGCGACAGCCGCCTCCGGCGAAAGCGCCGCCAGCTCGGCGATACGCTCCTCAGGCACGCCGAATCCCGCCCGGTTCAACAAATGCCGCGCATGGCGCGGCGACCAATCCGCCGCAGACACCGGCTTGAGCCCGATTCGCTTTGCCATCGCTTTTCCCTCCAAGACTTTAATTCTTTCAGTGGCCGGAGCCGCAGAACGGTCGTAATATACTGAAGACGTTAGGCTTAGGGTCGCGCGGCAGAACGAGTTCGGCCTTCGGCGGCCCGCGGGAAAATCGCCCGCAGCTTCGATATTATAGTGTCTGCATCGTCCGGGACGGTTACGCCGAGACTCTTCATGCACCGTCCGTGATTTCGCAGACGCGGCCCTTGCAATTTACTTCGAGGGAGGCTGGCGAATGCCTTTGATTCGGCCGAGTAAGAAACGCGACACCTTTCTGCGCAAGTTCGTCGCACTCGTGATCGTCGGCGTCGCGGCCGCCGCCGGGCTGTACCTCATCCTTGGAAATCGGACCTCCGAAAACGCTGAGCCGATGTTGGCCCCGGCTGCGCTGTCCTCCTCTGGGCCGCAATCTTCGGCTTCGCTGGTCGCGCCGTCCGCACCTACACTCGAATCTACGGGATCGCCCGGCGCGGTCGCCGGCACGGTACGCTGGGCCGATACCGCCGCGCCCGTGGGCGGCATTTCTGTGATCGCGCAGGGTGAAGCGGTCCCCGTTCTGGAAATGGTTTCGGATTCTCGCGGCGCATTTCTGTTCGACGAGATAATCGCAGGCGTGGAATACGCCGTGCGCGCCTACGGCGGGCCGGAGGGTCCCTTCAGCGCCGGCGAGCGGCGGGTTCGAGTGGCAGCCAGCGAGCTGCTCGAAGGTCAAGATGTCACCGTATGGCCCGGAGCGATGATCGGGGGACGTGTACTTCGCGTTGAACCCGCAATCGATATTTTTTGGGGTGCGCCGCTGCCCGGGAACGGTTTGGACGTGCTGAAGGGGCCTCGCCTTCGAGAGGCGGAAGTGCCGCTGCCTGGAGTCCGGCTGCGACTGGCCCGAATTGAGGTGCCGGCAGAACAACGCGACGAAATCGAAACGGTCACAGATGCGGAGGGTAAATTTGAATTTCCGCTGCGTCCGGCCGGCGCGTATTACGTGGAAGTCGAGCCTCCTCTGGGAGCGGTCGTGTACAGTGCTGATCACCAGCGGAATTGGGCGCACGTGCTCGCAGCACCGGATCGGGAAAGGGTCAATCGGCTGGCGTTTAAGTTTAGATTCGACGGTCTCGCGCTGGAAGGCCGGGTGATCGACGATAACGGCGGGCCGCTCGCGGGCGTGTCGGTGAAGGCGGAACCCGTTGCGGGTCTGGGAGAGGACGGCGGCGGCCCTACTGACGTTGGAGCTGTCGAGACCACCACTAACGCGGAAGGAAAGTACTCGCTCGTGGGACTGGCCGCGGGAGGAATCTTGGATACGCTGCGATACGCCTATTCAGGACAGCTTCCAGCGAACGCTACGTACACCGTCACCGCCCGTGCGGAGGGTTTCGCCGCGCGGCAAATGGTGGTGCCGATGCTGACGGTCCCGATGCTCGCCGCGATCGGGGAATTGCTTCGCGAAGCGGTGCGGCAGGATCCTGCCGCGAGCAGCTCGTCGAACAGCGCGTCGCATCCGGTTGCACGAAGCCACGGGCGCGTGATCGAGGTGGAGGACCTGAAACTCGAAAGGGAGGCCACGATTTCGGGCCGGATCTCAGACACGAGCGGGCAAACGCTGGCCGGCGTCACCCTGGTGCCGGATCGAGGGCACTTTCAACTTTCCATCGAACTTCAGCCGGGGCTTCGTCTACCTTCGCGACCTCCGCGACATCGGCCCCATTGTCGTCGATGGGGACCTAGCGATCGGATCGCAAGTCAGGGCCTCGGCCAGGCTCGAACACAGCGGCCCCTACGTCCTCGAAGGACTGCCCCCGGGCGATTACTCTATCATCGGCGTGGGCATACGGCCGAAGTCGATTTCCAACGGAACGACCATGTCCGTCGAACCCATTCCGATTGAGACTCAGGTGTACGTGAGAGAAGGGGCCACGGCTCGCGTGGACTTGACGATACCGTGATCGCCCGGCCTTTAAGCTTTCACGATATCCACGCGCGCTTGATAACCGAGTTCGCGCAGAAGATCGTCGCAGTCTTCCCAGGTGAGGCCGAACGCGCGTACATCGGCAACGCCGAGCCGTGCAACTACCGAGGCGAGCAGCGGCGCATCGGCGTCGTCCATCTCAGCTTCGTTCATCGCATTTTCGGCCCAATTGACAAGTTCTGCAACGGTAAGGCCTCGGTGGAGATAGTCCGCGATTTTGTCTGCAACGGTCTGCCTGGTAATCATACTGTAATTCTACACCTTTTGATGCCCGGTATCGACGGGAAATATGCAATGGATCTCGACCAAATTGCCATCGGCACCGTAGATCTCTTGATGCACACTGACGGTCAATTCGGCTAGATCCACCTCTTTTACATATCGAGCGAAGCCCGATGCTCGTCCCCGAACGTCACGCCAATACCGCCTTCCGCCATTAGGCAGACCGGTCCACGGTCCATACTTACGCTCGTTCTGCCTCCGGGTAGCCATCGCTACAGTCAGAGGAGAGTCAATTTCACTACTTGTACCCCGCCATGATCTGATCGAAGACGGCGCGCGAGGGGCGGGTCTTTTCGGTGGGCAGGGTGGCCAGTGGCTCGTCCACGAGGCCGAGATCGTCCGCGTAAGGTTTCATATCGTCGTGGTAGTAGATGAGCCCGGTATAGAAGTGGCCCGTGCGCTGGACCTCGTGGAGCAGGAGCATTGCGCCGTCCTTGTTGCGCGGGTCGTGGTCGGCGTGAAGTTTTTTCAGAGTGACTTTCGAGCCGTCGTGCATGTCCACCACCAGCGTCTCGCCGGGATTGTACTCGACGTGGATCGGCGCGAAGTGGGGGATGAAATCGACCTCATGGAGCGGGTCCTCGTGTTCGCGGGCGTAGGTGACGCTCTTGGTCGAGCCTTCGTGGTTGTTGAAGGTGACGCAGGGCGAGATGATGTCGAGCACGGCCGTGCCCTGGTGCGCGATCGCGGCCTTGATGAGCGCACGCACCTGTTGCGTGTCGCCGGAAAACGAGCGCGCGACAAAGCCGCAGCCCATCTCCATCGCCAGAGCGCAAATGTCCACCGGCGGAAGTTCGTTCACGTACTTGCCGCCCTTCTTCACGGAACCCACGTCGGCCGTCGCGGAGAATTGGCCCTTCGTTAGTCCGTAACAGCCGTTGTTCTCAACCAGATACACGATCGGCACGTTGCGTCGGACCATGTGCAGGAAGTTGCCCAATCCGATCGACGCGGTGTCGCCGTCGCCGCTGACGCCGATGTTGAGCAGCGTGCGGTTGGCCACATGCGCGCCGGTAGCGATGCAGGCCATGCGCCCGTGCACGGAGTTGATGCCGTGCGCGTTGTCCATGAAATAGTTCGTGGTCTTGCTCGAGCAGCCGATGCCGCTCAGCTTGGCGACCTGGTGCGGCTCGACGCCGTAGTCGTAGCACGCCTTGATGATCGAGCTTGTGATCGCGTCGTGGCCGCAACCCGCGCAGAGCGTGCTTTCGTGGCCGCGGTAATCTTCGATCTTGAGGCCGGCGCGGTTGAGCAAGTCCTTGCCGGAAGGCGCGGGTGCGGTGTCGGTGGTGCCCATCGTGTCTACTTCCTTTCGGTGGGAGCGGCCACGCCGTCCACGATCGTCTGCGCGTCTATCGGCAAACCGTTGTAATGCAGGATGCTCTTGATCTTCGCCGCAAATTCCGGGTAATCGACCTTCAAAATCCCGGCCATCTGCGCGTCGCGGTTCTGTTCGACGAGATAAATGCGATCGTACTTGGCGATAAACTCGCGGATGACCGGGTTCGCCGGCAGCGCGCGGATACGCAGGTAGCTCGTCGGGGTCTCGTGTTGCACGCCGAGCATGTGCCGCGCTTCGCCCACGGCCATGTCGCTCGATCCGTAGGCGATGATTCCCACGCGCGCGCCATTCACGTGATCGATCACCGGTGCCGGCGTCAGCTTGCGCGCCGTGTCGAATTTCCGCGCGAGCCGATCCATGTTGTCCTGCCAGTTTTGCGCGTTCTCCGAATACTCCGCGTCGGGTTTATGGCCCGTGCCGCGCGTGAAGAAGGCCGCCTTCGGATTGTCCGTGCCCGGAATCGTGCGATAGGGGATGCCGTCGCCGTCCACGTCGCGGTAGCGTTCAAACTTCGC
>VFKU01000837.1 GCA_009885415.1 Rhodothermota bacterium | reverse complement strand
GGAGCAACGGCTGGAACGGCGCTCCCTCGCAAGGCCCCGACAAATACCTCGATCCTCAATTGGCTAACGTCAACAGCCTCCTCGGCATTGACGGGCTCCCGTGGACGTCCGATGACGGTTGGCGTCCGTTGAATCCGCTGGCGATCAATTACGGCCCGCAAATCGTGCCGGGCGAGGACCCGGATCAGCTTCTGGCGGACCTGCGCGATTCGCTGCCGGCACTCGACAGCAATGGCGACGGCTTCCTTAGTCTCTCCGAGTCGGGGTTGACACTTGCTGTGTTTGCCCTGGTCGATGTCGACCAGGATGGGCTCATCAGCATCGTTGAACTCTTGCAGGCGACGGCCGGTCCGGTGGGAGTAATGACTCCCGTCTATGTCGACTTCAATTACATCGGATGGGAGGACGGTACGCTGGCCCGGCCGTTCAATTCGCTGTTTGAAGCGGCGAACTTCGTCGCGCCAGGTGGTTCTGTTGCCTTCGCCGCGGCCAAGGTCGGCGAATCGATTATGATCAACGGCCCAATGACCCTCACGCGATAACTGATAAACGACTATGACCGCCGCGTGTGTCCGCATGCATTTCTTGCGGCGCGCGGCGGTCCTCCTAAACTCAGCCCGTGGTCGAGGTTGCCCTCGGACGACGAGTGTCCGGAACACGTTCGATTTTCCAGCCCTTCGCACTCGAATAGACAACCTTTACCGGTGCTTTGCGCGAGATTTACCGCAGACGCATACCGTGGCGGTGTAGACGCAAACGGAGGCGGATAATGGGGTGGATATTTCTGGTCGTACTGCTGATGTTAATCATTGGTGGCGCACCGACGTGGCCTTACAGCCGCGGATGGGGGTACGGGCCAAGCGGGGTGCTCGGCGCAGTCTTGGCGATTGTGCTGGTGCTCATGCTCTTGGGGTACATCCCGCAAACGGTGTGATCCCGGTTGTCGTCGTCGACGCTCGACGGGATTCCGGCAGTTTTTCCACAACATCACATTCACTCCGACTCGGGGGCTATTCCCGATCTCGCTGTTGGGACGGGACGTTCCTCCAAAACACAACATGTATGAGGTGCGGAATGAACAAGGATCAAATCGAAGGCGACTGGAAACAGATCAAGGGCGAGGCAAAGCTCCGGTGGGGCAAGCTCACTGACGACGATATGACCGTAATCGCCGGCAAGCGGGAGAAACTCCTCGGCAAAATCCAGGAGCGCTACGGATATGCCAAGGCGCAGGCGGAAAAGGAACTCGGCGAATTCACGGACAGCCTAAGGCACGCCATCGGCGCCGACGCGAAGACCGAGCCGAGCAAACGTGTTTTCAAGGGATCAACTGCGAAGACTCGGTAAGCGAGCGGCCGAGTGTGGACGGATTTGAACTGGGAGATTTCCCCGTCCGCAGGGCGGACGGGGAATCCCAGTGAGTGAACTATCGGGCGACGAAAGTGCGCCGGAAAGAGGAGATGTACGATGATTGAAACAGCTTTGGAAACCGACGGTCGCGCCGGAGCGCACGAACTTGCCGCGAGCATCGAACATGTTAAGGGCGTCGTCAAAGACGTCGCGCATAACGTGTCTGACGCGGCAACCTACGTGCGCCAGAAGGCCGAGAGTGCGACGACGGCCGTCGGCGGCGCCATGGAGGACTCGGGCCACTATTTGCGCGACGACGGTCTGAACAAGATCGCGGGTGAGTTGACGAATCTGGTGCGCCGTAATCCGCTCTCCGCGTTGTTGGCGGGCGTGGCGGTTGGCATCCTAATCGCGCGGTCGACACACCGGCACAGCGGCTCGTCGTCGCGCGGTGGCGAAATTCATGCCTGAACGCCCGCCCAAAGCCACACTCTCCGGTTTGACGAGCGGGGCGTTCGCAGATGTGCGAAGCCTCGCGCGCGAAGCGTCGGAGTTGTTCCGTGACTATACGGCAAGCTCACACAAGAGGGATCGAATCCGATTGTTGCTAATCGCGAGCGCAGGGGTCGTGCTGGTAGGCACGATCGTCCTGTGCCTGATGTTCGTAAATCTCCTGGCATGGGGACTTCCGAACCAGCCGATTTGGATGTGGTATGGCGCGATTGGCGTTTCTGTACTCGGCGTCGGCGTAGCGCTGATCGCCACGGCCCGTCGGCGCATCAAGTCGCTCGATCCGCTGCGTGTGCAGTCCGCCAAGGTGATGCAGGATGCGGCTGAGACTTTTGAAAACGCGGGGCAAACTCTCGACGCCGCGCGCGAATCGCTCCGGGCCTCAGCAGATGCAGTGCGTGAGGCCTTCGATGTTAGCGATCAGTTCAACAAGCGGCCTTGGGCGGTGATGGCCGGCGCGATTTCACTCGGTTATCTGGGCGCTACGGTGTTGCGCAGCGATGGCAAGCCCGGAATCTCGACCGATGCCGCCGGGCAGCGCGACGGATCTGGAAGCGGCGGCGGAACATTCGCGCATTACATGCGAAAGTTCGAACCGGAGATCGTTCGCTTCGAACAACTCGCGCTGGGCGCGCTGTTCGGAATAGTTCGAGATCTCGTGGCGAAATCCGCGCCGCAATCGGTGGAAAAGGAACTCGAGGAAGTGATGAACGGGATCACCGTGAAATTCGGTGGCACTCCGCTGCAGGACCGCGTCCTTCATAAACCGTCCGCGGGCAACGGCGCGTCGCATACGAGTCATCCATCAGGTGAGCGGTGAAATCGGCGGGTACTGATCGTTGGGCGCTTCCGCGATCAAATTCAACTTGGAGCTAGTTCGTGGAACGGGCAACGCCGACGAATACACGCCCAACGACCGCGGCGTCGTTGAATAAGACGTTGGTCGGCGCCGTCGTGGTCTGCTTCCTTTATTTCGGCAAGCCGATCCTCCTTCCGTTGGCTTTGGCGATGTTTCTCGCGCTGATCCTGACGCCCCTGGTCACGGCTTTGCAGCGGCGACACGTGAATCGCACACTTTCCGTCGTGCTGGTGGTCGTCCTCGTCGCCGTCTCCATGGGCGGCATTGTCACTATGGTGTCATTGGAACTGACCTCTCTGGTCGACGAACTGCCCACGCACACCGAAAACATCAAGGGCAAAGTGCGATCCGTACGCGGGCTGGGTGAGGGCGCCTCCATCAGTCGTCTCGATCGCCTGTGGAGCGAGATACGCGCAGAGTGGCAGCTCAGCCCAACGGCCTCCGAGCCCGCTCTCGCGCCGGCCCCTGGCACCGCAGTGAACCGACCGCAATCCAACCAAGCAACTGCACCTCCACACCAGCAGGATGACCCTTCGTGGATGTCGCGCCTGCCCGATCTATTGGGGCCCATACTCGATGCGGCCGTCGCGCTTGGACTCGCGTTGGTGTTAACGTTCTTCATCCTGTTGCGGCGTGAGGCATTGCGGAACCGCATCATCCTCCTTGTCAACGGAAGTCTGATCGTGACGACCAAGGCGGTCGACGACGCGGGCGAGCGCATCAGCCGCTACTTGCGAATGCAACTGATCATCAACTCGACTTACGGCGCTGTCTGGGGTTTGGGCCTCTACTTTATCGGCCTCGAGTACGCCGCGCTTTGGGGCTTCCTGGCGGCCGCGTTGCGGTTTGTGCCGTACATCGGCCCATGGATCGCTGGCTTGCTTCCTCTCGCGCTCGCGTTGGCGCAGTTCCCCGGTTGGTCGCAGTTGGCGACTATCCTCGGGCTGCTCATCGTGCTCGAACTTTTAAGCAACAATGTGATGGAGCCTGTGCTCTACGGCAAGAGTACGGGAGTCTCCGAAGTGGCGATGCTCGTCTCCGCCGCCTTCTGGACTTTTCTCTGGGGTCCGGTAGGGCTGGTGCTCTCCGGACCGATTACCGTGTGCCTCGTAGTTGTCGGAAAACACTTCCCGCAAGTCGCATTTCTCGATTTGCTCCTCGGCGATGAGCCGGTCTTCGAGCCGCACGTCGGCTACTACCAGCGCCTGGTCGCGCGTGATCAGGACGAAGCGACGCAACTCGTCTTGGCCCAGACCAAGATCGCGCCGCTCGATCAGGTTTTCGACGAAATGCTGATCCCGGCGCTCAATTCGATCAAACGGGACCGCGGACGGACGGATGTGACGGACGCTGATGAACAGTATGTAGTCGACACAACGCGAGAAATCGTAGAAGACCTCGTCGTTGCCGAGCCCGTGGCATCGACCGGTGAGAAGGGCCGCGTCAATGGGATCGAGACCCCCTCACTAGATCTTCCCGACGCGGGTGCGCGCGTGCACCTGATGGGGTTCCCCGCACGTGACGCCGAGGACCAGCTCGCTCTGGAGATGCTGCGGCTTCTACTGAATGAAGAGGAGTGGAACTTCGAAATTGAGTCGGCCGGGCGCGCGTCGACGGGCGAATGGGTCGAGCAGGTCGCCAAACGTAACCCGGCCATCGTATGCGTGGCCTCGCTGCCGCCCGGTGGGCTTGCTCATACGCGCTACGTGTGCAAGAAACTACGGAGCCGGTTGCCGGACATCCGGATCATCGTTGGGCGCTGGGGGCTGGGCGACAACACCGAGATCGACATGGAACACCTCGAAGCCGTTGGCGCCGACCAGATCGCGACCAGTTTGCGAGAGACTCGCGACCAGTTGAACAGTTGGTTACCTGTCTTCGCCGAGCAGCAAGCCAGGGAGATGGCGAGCGGATCGATTCCTGACGCGGCCCAGGGTGCCGAGCCCTTACTCGTCGCGACGTCTAACGGAAACGTCGCCTAGAAGATTTTCGTATCGTAACGGAGAAAGAACAGGAGGAGCCATGAAGATAGGTAAGGCGAGTTCGACAGTCAACGCGGGTGTGAAACCACAACGGAGTAAAGGGGGAACCATGAAGCTTATGTCGTTGCGCGATCTGTATGTAGATCAACTCAAAGACCTGCACAATGCGGAGAAGCAGTTGATTGCCGCGTTGCCGAAGCTGGCGAAAGCAGCGGACAACCCGAAATTGCGCGATGCGTTTCAAGGGCATCTCGAGGAAACGCACGGACAT
>VFKU01000638.1 GCA_009885415.1 Rhodothermota bacterium | reverse complement strand
GCGGATTTCCCGATGGACGTGAACGGCGACGGCTACCTCGACGTGATCACCGGCGCGTGGTTCGGCGAAAAACTCGAGTGGCGCGAAAACCCCAAGGGCGGCACGAGCCCCTGGACGCTGCACGAAATCGCCAAGGTCGGCAACGTCGAGCGCCCGATGTTTTGCGACATCGACGGCGACGGTGACCTCGATATCGCGCCCAATACTCCCGGCCGGCCGCAGCGCATCTTTCGGCTCGTTCCCGGCGAAGCGCGCTTCGAGCAGTTCACAATCTCGCCCAATCCCACCGGGCACGGCCTCGGCTTCGGCGACATCAACGGCGACACGCGCGGCGATTTCGTCGTGTGGAACGGCTGGTTCGAAGCGCCCGAGCAACCGTTCGCGCAGGAATGGAAGTGGCACGAAGGCCCGAAAACCTTCGACAGCGCCAGCGTGCCCATTCTCGTCCACGACGTGAACGGCGACGGACTCAATGATCTCATCGTCGGCGCAGGCCACAACTACGGCCTCGCGTGGTGGGAGCAGGGCCCGGCGAAGGACGGCGGGCCCGCCTGGACCTTGCACGAGATCGAGATGAAGCGCTCGCAGTTTCACGAGATGGCGCTGGCCGATCTCGACAACGACGGCACCCTGGAATTGATCACCGGCAAACGCTGGCGCGCGCACCCCGAAGGCGACCCGGGCGGAGACGATCCGGTCGGGCTCTATTACTACGAGATCAACGGCGGCAAATTCGCGCGACACGATCTCGACTACGGCCCCGGCGAAAAATTCGCCGGCACCGGCATCTATCTCTGGGTCGAAGACCTCAACAACGACGGCTGGAAAGACATCGTCGCGCCCGGCAAGGGCGCATTGTACGTCTTCTGGAACAAAGGCCCGCGGAAATAACGCTTCCTTGCGTTCACGTGCGATCGCCCCAGCGCCTGCGCCTTGACAAATCTAGGCATCCGAGGAAGACTGTCCCCACCTTGTCATTCTGAGCGGAGCGAAGAATCTCCCCGTCGGCCGAGGGAGGGCCTTCCGAACGCGAGGGACGCCCATGCCTTCCGGATCCCGGCAGTTCGCGACTTACATCATGGCCAGCAAGACCCGGCGCCTTTACGTAGGCATGACCAACAATCTCGTCTACCGCACTTACCAACATCGCACAAAAGCCGTCGAGGGTTTCACAAAGCGATACAACATGACGCGCCTCGTCTACTTTGAACTCTACGACTACGTCCAAGACGCGATCGCGCGCGAAAAGAAAATCAAGAGACTTCTGCGCAGCAAGAAAATCACACTGATCGAGTCGATGAACCCCGACTGGAATGATCTATTTCCTATGCTGGATCCCGAGCGCACCGACGGGGAGATTCTTCGCTCCACTCAGAATGACAAAGTGTGAGGCGATCGGTTTCGGTGCGTAGCGTTCGGCGGACTACTTCTCCATGCCCATCTCTTCGATCGGCAGCGGCTTGAAACCCGTCGGCAGCTTCATCGCCGCGAGCCCCTTCACCAGTTCCGCCGCTTTCGGATGCTTTGGATCGACAATCGACGGTACGTTTTCGTCACCTAGTATCAGATTGTCCTCTAGCTTCAGGTAGGCTTCGGTCCCGCTCGAATACTCGCTCCACTTCCCGCCGATCAATACATTCCGCGCGATGATGTTGCCCTTCGGTGCGGCGGGCTCGTCGTTCACAATTCCCGGCAACTCCGGGTAACGCTCCGCCCACAACTCGCTCGTGTACGGCATCGCCTTCAGGCGATCCATCATCGTCGTTGGCACGGTGTCGGCCGCCCAGCCCTGTGCACGGTTGTCCGCCCAGACGGCCGGCCGGCAATCCACAAACACGTTGTTCGCGATCATCACGTCGCGCCCGCCCCCGATAAACGCCGCGCGCGTCACGCGATAGAACAGGTTGTTGGAAATCTCTGTCCCGCCGAGCATGTCGTCGAGATAGACACCCACGCAGCCCTTGTTCTCGAATCCCGTGATGTTGTACAAAAAGTTGTAGCGCACCTTCGTGCCGCGCATGGTCCAGTCGCGCCCGGCGTAAATCGCGCCTGCGTCGTTCGATTCCAGACACACGTCGTGGATTTCGTTGTACTCGATCGCGAAGTCGTTCCCGTCGAAATACACCGCCATGTGCGGCGCGTCGTGGATGTGGTTGTGCGACACCGTGATCCCCACGCCGCGAATCGAAATCGCTGCGTGGTACATGCGAAACCACTGGCCGTAGTCATGGATGTGATTGTTCAGCGCGCGGTGGCCCGCCGGCGTCAGCGTCGCGCGATCGCCGCCTTGCAGCGTCATCGCGCCGCCG
>VFKU01000810.1 GCA_009885415.1 Rhodothermota bacterium | reverse complement strand
TGCGCCGACCTCACCCGCTCGACGATGAACTACCTGCGCCCCGGCCAAAAAGGCCCCGTGCAGACGGATCTGAACACCGTGATCAATGCATGTCTGAAAGTCGCCGCGCCGCTCTTCCGCGAAACGCGCGCGACGATGCACCCCGACCTCGCCGCGACGCTCCCAGCGACGCTGTGCGAGCCGGTGCTCATGCGCCAGGCGGTGATGAACCTGATCACCAACGCCTGCCAGGCGATGGAATCGACGGCTGAAGGCGAACGCCAGATTTACCTCAGCACCTTCACCGAAGAAGGCCAGGCCTGCATCGCGATCGAAGACACCGGCCCCGGAATTCCCAAAAACCACTGGGACAGCGTCTTCGAGACCTTCTTCAGCACCAAGGGCCAATCCGGCACCGGGCTCGGGCTCGGGGTCGTGCGCAACGTCGTGCGGCGCTACAACGGCACCGTGCGGATCGAAGAAGCCAAACATGGGAAAGGCGCGCGCTTCGTGCTGCGCCTGCCCATCGCTCCGTGATTCACTCGCCGGTGGGGAACCCGCGATAACGGCCGGCAACGGCCGCGCAACACACGTATGGGGGACCGCTATCCGGTCCGACGGCGCCGGGGGGCGCCGGAGAATCGGTAGCTGAGGGGCCCGCAGGTTGATCGGGGGGTCGGCCTGCGGGCCCCACGTGTTTTTGGTCACGATTTTCTTGGGAAACCAAAACGCGCAACCGTAGCGCCGGCCTCCGGCCGGCAAACCAGGGACGTCCAACCTTCGCTCTTGTTAACCGACGTCGCCGGTTTTCCGCCGAGACGGCGGCGCTACGCGGACGTCACTGGTTTGGCCGGATCACAAAAGAGCGAATCGCCGTAGCGCCGGCCTCTGCCTGGCGCGCTGATAGCCTGCACGTCCCAGGATCGCGACGAGTTCGCGCGCGGAAAGCGCCGGGATCCGCGTCACTGCCCGACGGAAGCCACCACATCGACTTTCAGAATGCGCACGCCGGCACCAGCGTTATCTGAGGGGATGGGCCGGCCTTCATGGGCCAAGTCTTCCACCCAGAGCCGAATCGCGTCCTGCGCCATCGCGATGGC
>VFKU01000586.1 GCA_009885415.1 Rhodothermota bacterium | reverse complement strand
TCTCCGCCGAGACGCGCGAGAGTTCGAGCGAGTCGCCTGTATGGTCCGGCACGGAGCAGTACAACGCGGGCTCCATGTAGTTGTGCCCAAGGATGACCGCGTTCCGCTCTTTTTTGAGCTTGTTGATCTTGTAGGCGAACTCGGCCTTGTAGTCGATCTCGAACTCCGGCAGGAACCCGCGCAGCCTCTTGCGCATCATCGCACGGGTCTCCGCCAGGGAGAGGATTTCGCTTCCGGCTATCGTCTCGGGCATGGCAACAAATCGTCCTTAGGGTATCGGGGCACTACACCGCGAAATACACGTAGCTCGATGGCGTGTTTGGATAGAAGGTACAGTTTAGCAAGTGATCGGCGGCGCTTTCCACGCTTTTCTTTTACTCCGTGCTCACCGCGTCCGGCGCGCCGTGCAGTGCGGACAGGGCCGTATGCCAGGCCAGCGTGGCGCACTTGGCCCGCACCGGAAACTCGCGCACTCCGCCGAAAATCGCCAGTTTTCCGAGCGCTTTCTCGTCCAACGGCGAGCCGGGCTCCGAGGTGATCATGGCCTTAAATTTTGCAAAAACGGCCTCGGCCTCGGCCCGCGTCTTACCGGTGAGCTCGGCCGTCATGACGGACGCGGACGACTTCGAGATCGCACAGCCCGCGCCCTCGAATTTGATCTCCTTTATTCTGTCGCCCTCCATGCGCAGGTACACGGTGAACTGGTCGCCGCAGAGCGCGTTGAAACCCTCGGCCTGCAAGTCCGGGTGCTCCATCTTGCCGAAGTTTCGCGGCGAGCGGTTGTGATCGAGAATGACCTTTTCATACAGCGCGCGATGATCGGCCATCAGACGAAAACCTCGTTCACGTGGTGGAGCGCGGAGACGAGAGCGTCCACTTCCTCGCGTTTATTGTAGAACGCGAAGGAAGCGCGCGCGGTCGAGGCAAGGCCGAAGCGCTGGTGCAGCGGCTGGGTGCAGTGGTGGCCCGCGCGGATCGCGACGCCGTAGCCGTCGAGCACCTGGCCGATGTCGTGCGGGTGGGCGGCGTCCATCGTGAAGGAAAGTACAGGTACTTTGTCGGCGGCCGTGCCGATGATGCGTAGGCCGGGGACGGTGCGCACTTGTTCAGTCGCGTAGGCGAGCAGCTCGGCCTCATGGGACGTGGCCGCCGCGAAGTCCAGATTCATCAGATAGTCCGCCGCTTCGCCGAGACCAATCGCGCCGGCAATCGGCGGCGTGCCCGCCTCGAAGCGCGCGGGCGCGTCGGCGTAGGTCGTTTTCTCGAAAGTGACCGATTTGATCATGTTGCCGCCGCCGCGGTGCGGGGGCATGCGATCGAGCCATTCGGCGCGGCCATACAACACGCCGACCCCGGTCGGCCCGAACATCTTGTGGCCGGCGATGGCCGCGAAATCGCAGCCGAGATCCTGCACATCGATGCGCAGGTGGGGCGCGGCTTGCGCACAATCAAGCAAGACCGCGGCACCGCGCGCGTGGGATTTCGCAATGATTTGTTTGACCGGATTGACGGTGCCGAGCGTGTTGGAGACGTGGACCATCGCGACCAGCTTGGTGCGCTCGGTGAGTAACTGATCGAAGGTGGCGAGATCGAGTTCGCCGGCGTCCGTGACGGGGACGACGCGCAAGACAATCCCCGCGCGATCGCGCAGCATCTGCCAGGGGACGATGTTCGAGTGGTGCTCCATCTGCGTGAGCAGCACCTCGTCGCCGGGTTTGAGGAAGACCTGGCCGAAGGAAGTCGCGACGAGATTGATCGCGTCGGTGGCGCCTGAAGTAAAGACGATCTCGCGGGCGTCGCGGGCGTTCAGCAGCCGCCGGAGTTTTTCGCGGGCGGCCTCGTATCTCTCCGAGGCCAACTGACTGAGGTAGTGCACGCCGCGGTGAACGTTGGCGTTCTCGGACTCGTAGAAGCGGCGGAGGGCCTCGATGACAGCGCGGGGCTTCTGCGCAGAGGCGGCGTTGTCCAAATACACCAACGGCTTGCCGTGCGGACGCAGACCGAGAATCGGGAAATCGGCCCGCACCTTCTCCACATCGAAGCGAAGCTCGGTGGAGGTAGGCTGCATAATGGGCCTCAATATTGGGTTATTTAGGGCTGTATTTGTCGAAAACGTACTTCGCGAGTCGCGCGCGCAGCTCCGGTACGGCGATCGCATGGACCACTTCGGATGCAAATCCATACGTCAAGATCGCATGGGCCATGGCGGCCGTCATGCCTCGGCTCTGGAAGTAAAACAGGTGCTCGCGCGGGAATCCACCGATCGTCGCGCCGTGCGTGCATTTCACGTCGTCCGCGAAAATTTCGAGCTGCGGCTTGGTGTCGATCGTGGCGTCGCCGGACAGCAGCAAATTGTTGTTGAGCTGGTTCGAGTCCGTCTTCTGCGCGCCGGGCAGCACGTGCACTTTGCCGGTGAACACCGCGTTGCTCGCGCCGTCCAACACGCCCTTGTAGCCCATGCGGCTGTAGCAATGCGGGGCGGCGTGCGTGACCTGCAAGTAGTTGTCGATCAGGCGCTCGCCATCGTTGAGATACAGGCCCTTGAGCTCGGCCCGTGCGCCGTCGCCGGCGAGCGACACATTAAGCTCGTTGCGCACTGTCCGGCCCGTGAGCGTCATGGCGTAGGACTCGACAACACTCTCGCGGCCCTGCACGACTGCGGCCGACTCTAAGTGGTGTCCGGCCGCGCCTTCTTCCACTATCTTGTGCCGGTGCAGCGAGGCCTTTTCGCCGAGCACAAACTCCGAGACGAGATTGGTGAGATACGCCGCACTTGTACCGAGCCCAACGTAGCTCTCGACCACTGCTGCCTTCGCGGCGGCACCGAGAATGACGAGATTTCGCGGATGCGCGGCGGCTTCGCGCGCACCTGTGGCGAGATACAAAATGTGAACGGGTTCGTCGAGCGTGACGCCATCCGGCACGTGCAGATACGCGCCGTCGTGAAGCAATGCATTGTTCATCGCCACGAAACCACTGGTCTCACTGGCGTGTTTGGCGAGGTGTTGTTCGACGGATACATCGCCAGCGGCGATGGCCGTAGCGAGCGAGCCCAACGTCACGCCCGCGGGGAGTCCCTGCAAACGCCCCAGCCCGGGCGCATAGACGCCGTCCACAAAAACGATCCGCGGCCAACTGGGGCAATAAAGCAGCGGAGTTACTTCCTCCGCGGTGACGGTGCGCCCGGGTTGATTCAGTGCCGGACGAAAACCCGCCTTGACGATCGGCGCGACGTTCGTGAAGCGCCAGGCTTCTTGCCGGTGCGTCGGCAGGCCGAGCTCGGCAAAACGCTCGACGCCCGCTCGCCGGATGGTCTGGAGCCATGCGGGACCGCCGAGCGATTGCACGCGGCCGGAGTCCTCGTCGAAATGGGGCCAGAGCGCGTTTGATGTGGTCGGAATCATGGGACGGTTCAAACGTCCGCCGTTTGGCGGATCCAGTCGTAGCCCTTCGCTTCGAGTTCGGCGGCAAGCTCCGGGCCACCGGACTTCACGAGCCGGCCGCGATAGAGCACGTGGACGTAGTCCGGCTTCACGTAATCGAGCAGGCGCTGGTAGTGCGTCACCAAGATAAACCCGCGCTCTTTGCTGCGTAGCTTGTTGATGCCTTCGGAAACGATGCGCAGCGCATCGATATCGAGACCCGAATCAGTTTCGTCGAGCACGCACATGCGCGGCTCGAGCACGGCCATCTGCAGGATCTCGTTGCGCTTCTTTTCGCCGCCGGAAAAGCCTTCGTTCACGTTGCGGTCGGCGAACTGCATAGGCACGTTCACCTGTTCCATTTTTTCGGCGAGCAGGTCCTGGAACTCGATCGCATCCAGCTCGGGCAGGCCGTGGCTCTTGCGGATTTCGTTAACGCTGGACTGGAGGAAATACGCATTCGAAATGCCCGGAATCTCCACCGGATATTGGAACGCGAGGAAAAACCCAAGCCGGGCGCGCTCCTCGGGCGGCATTTCGAGAAAGTCTGCGTGGCCGAGGAAACTCACGTCGCCCTGGGTGACTTCGTAGGCCTCGTGGCCGGCGAGCGTCTGCGCAAGCGTGCTCTTGCCGGAGCCGTTGGGCCCCATGATCGCGTGCACTTCGCCCGCCTCGACTTTAAGGTCCACGCCGCGGAGGATTTCGTTGCCGTCCACCTCGACGTGCAGGTTGTGAATTTCGAGCATGGCCATCGTTGTGGGGCTCCTTGTGTGTCCGTACCGGCGCGGGGCGCCGCGTGTTCAGCCGACGCTGCCTTCGAGCGTCAATCCGAGGAGGTTCGTGGCTTCGACGGCGAACTCCATCGGCAAGTGGTCGAACACTTCCTTGCAATACCCGTTGATAATGGTCGAGACGGCGTCGTCGGTCGAAAGGCCGCGCTGCCGGCAGTAGAACAATTGGTCCTCGCTGATCTTCGAGGTCGACGCCTCGTGCTCGACGTTTGAAGTGGTGTTCTTCACTTCGATATGCGGGAAGGTGTGCGCGCCGCATTTGTCGCCGATGAGCAGGGAGTCGCACTGCGTGTAGCTGCGCGCGTTCTCGGCCTTCGGCATGATCTTCACGAGTCCGCGATAACTGTTCTGCCCGCGGCCGGCGGAGATCGTTTTCGAGATGACGGTGCTGCGCGTG
>VFKU01000917.1 GCA_009885415.1 Rhodothermota bacterium | reverse complement strand
CGGCGACGAATGAGAACCCGCCGGAGAACTCGTGCCGGCCGGCGGTGGACGTGCTTTTTCGCTCAGTGGTTGAGGTCTATGGGGCCAACGTGCTTGCGGTGATTCTGACGGGCATGGGTCAGGACGGCCTTCGCGGGTGTGAGTGCGTCAAGGAATTCGGCGGTGATGTGTTCGTGCAGGACGAAGCCACGAGTGTCGTGTGGGGTATGCCGGGTTTCGTTGCGAATGCCGGCCTGGCGGATCGCGTACTTCCGCTCAATCAAATTGGCCTGGAGATTCAGCGTCGTGTCGAGCGCGGTCGAGCGCGGCCGGCGGCGGTCGGTGCAGTTGGCGTCTTGGAGAAACAGCAGTGAGTGTCGTGATTGAGACCCCGGAATCGCTCGAAACGATCCGTTTTTTTGCGGCGATGGTGCGGAAACATTCTGCCATTGTCCTCGAAGACTCCAAGGCGTACCTGATCAAGGCGCGGCTCGAGCCGATTGGCAAGCTGCACGGCTGTTCAACCTTGGACGAGCTGGCGCGGTATGTCCGGGCGCGTGCGAGCGACGCTGCGCTTCTGACCGAGATCATCGACGCGATGACGACGAACGAGACGTCATTCTTCCGCGATCTGCACCCCTTTACCCAGTTCAAGGACACGATTCTCCCCGCAATCATCGAGCGCCGGGCGCAGCAGAAGACGTTGCGGCTTTGGTGCGCGGCGAGTTCGAGCGGCCAGGAACCCTACACGCTGGCGATGATCATCCGCGAGAATTTCCCGAAACTGGCCGATTGGAAGATCGACTTCATGGCGAGCGACATCTCGCCGTCGATGTTGGCGCGCTGCAAGGAAGGCTTCTACTCGCAGCTCGAGGTGAACCGCGGCTTGCCGGCGCCGATGATGGTGAAATACTTCAAGCGCGAGGGCGGCGGCTGGCGAATCCGCGACGATCTGCGCACGATGGTGGACTTTCGTTTGATCAACCTGATCCAGCCATGGCCGCTGATGCCGATGTTCGATATCGTGTTTATTCGTAACGTCCTGATTTATTTCGACATGGCAGAAAAACGGACCGTCCTTCAAAAAATACGCAAGACGATGACGCCGGACGGATATCTGTTTCTGGGGACCGCCGAGACGACGTTCAACGTAGACGAGAGTTTCCACCGGGTCAGCGCGGGAAACGCGACCTGTTATGCGCTGACGAAACCGGTCTAGCGGTGAAGGAAGCTACGGAGGACGCGACGATGGATACGAACTCGCACTCGCACGAAGCGCATGTAAGGGCCACCGGCGAAGAGCAACGGCGTCACACGCGCGTGGTGCCTAAACTTCCGGTGACGGTCCAAGTGGCGGGGCTGCCATTGCGTCGAGGCATACTTCACGACGTGAGTTACACGGGGTTGTTCGTCCATGTGGACACCTTGGGTATCGTCGAGGGCGAGTGTGATGTGGAGATTCTATTGGACGGCGAGGGCCGCAGCATCGCCATTCACGGCGAGATCATTCGCGTGACCGTGGACGGATTGGCGATTCGCAAGGAGTCCGTGCAGCGGACCGAAGGGTTCCGTGATTTGGTCAACCTGATCGCCTACAACTCCCCCGATGTGGCGCGGGTCGAGCGCGAGATTCATCAATAGCGGGCGGACGCGATCGCGGCCCTGTATCGTCAGATCAGATCGAGGGGATGGACAACGCTCATGCCGGTGCCTTGCATGAGTTGCAGGCGGCAGACGCTGCTCTCCGTGACGATGGCCTCGACGCCGGAGGCCTGGAAGAGTTTGAAGAGCGGCTCGCCGACGGCCTGCGCGAGATCAAAGCCCAGCAGGCCCTCCTTCATTCCGAAGGTGCCGCCCATGCCGCAGCAGGTGCCGGTCTCGATACGTTCGACGGTCGCGCCGCGGCGTTCGAGCCAGGCGACGGCCGACTTCGCGCTCCCCAGCGGGCGCTGGTGGCAGGAGCAGTGGACGCCGAAGCGGCGGCCCTTGAGGGTGCCCGCGTCGGGTGCGGTCTCCCATTCCATCAGGCAATCGAAAAATTCTCGGGCGCGCGGGGCCACGTCGGCGGCGTCGGGGCTCTCCGGGAGCAGGCTGGTGTAGGAGTGGGCGAGGGAATAGACGGCGGTCGGCTCGAGCGCGACGATCGTGCATCCCTCGCGGGCGAGCGGCGCGAATCGGGCGACGTTGTACGCGGCGATTTTCCGGGCGCTATTCAGATCGCCGTAGGCGATGAAGGGGTAACCACTCGGCTTCTGTTCGGGGACGAGCACTTCGCAACCCGCGGCCTCCAAGAGCCGCACGGCCTTCTCCGCAAGCTCGGGCGCGTTGTAGTTGGCGTAGACGTCGACGAATAGCGCGACGCGGCGTTTTTTGGCCGTCGTATTCTGCACGCTGCGCGCGCGATGCCGTCGAATGTAGGGGCGGCTGTCGAAACTCGGCAGAATCCGCCGACGATCCAGGCCGGTGATTTTTTCGAGCAGGGCGCGGAAAGGCGTATTTTTTAGCAGCGGATTGGCGATAGGAGCGAAGAGGCTGCCGAGTGCGGCGAAGCGATCGGCGGCCATCATGGTGCGTTCGGCCTTGGTGGGGGGCCGGTGCGCGCGGCCTCGTTGCTTGACCTCGGCGATCATGAAGGGCATGTCGATCTCCGCCGGGCAGATTTCCTTGCAGAGTCCGCAGGAGATGCACAGCGGCGCGAACTCGGCGGCCTTGTCGATGCCGTGGACGGCGGCGGTCCAGGGGATGCCGATGGGCCCGGGATAAATGTGGCCGAAGGTGTGCCCGCCCACCACGCCGTAGGTTGGGCAGACATTCATGCATGCGCCGCAGCGGATACAGTGCAGAGCTTCCCGCATGGCGGGATCATCGCGCATGGCGCCGCGCCCGT
>VFKU01000445.1 GCA_009885415.1 Rhodothermota bacterium | reverse complement strand
GGGCAACTTGCCGACGCCGATGGGCGTCAAGCTGGTGCCGATGGTCGACCAACCGGCGAACCGGCTGACGATCCTCGACTCGGGCTACGCGGTCGCGAAGTTGACCGAGCAGGACCTCATGGTCGAGAGCGACAAGCTCATCAACCAGCAATGGGACCGGACGTACATCACGGTGGTCACGGACTTCGCGGTGATCTACGACCGCGCCCGCGTCGTAGTCCGCAGCGACTGGTAGTTACTGTCTTTTTGAAAAAAAAGAAAGTAACCAAAGAAAAATCGATATGGGGCGGCCCGATGGGGCCGCCCCCGGTGACCGCACCGGGAGGGTCGCGCTCCCGCGCGACCGGCGCGTGCTGATGACTTCGGTCGCGCAGGAGCGCGACCCTCCCGCCTACAAAGGAGTTTGTCATGGCTGGGTTTACTACCGAGGCGCTGGTGCGCGAGAAGTTTCAGTTGACCGACACGACCTTGGTGCCGGTGTCGCTGGTGAATCGAAACATCGACGACGCGCACCTGATCTTCCTGCGCTTCCTCGATCCGATTTTCGATTTGCCTTCGCCGGCGGCCCCCATCGTGCTCGGCGAGACCTTGCTCGCGGGTGCGTATTTGTTGCGATCGATCGCGTCGGGCGCGGCCTTTGCGCGCCGTAAGGTGACAGTCGGCGGGCAGCGCGTCGAGCCCTCGGGCAAGACCGAGGCCTTGAACACCCAGGCGGACGTGGCCGAGGAAGAGGCCTGGCGCACGATGGAGCGCTACCTCGTGGTCATTCCGACGGACAAACTTGCCGCGGCGACCGACACCCGGCCCGTGCTCGGGGAAGGCTGAGCGATGCCGATTACTCTAGGCAGCCTGGTTTTCGACGAGGCGAACACGACCTTCCGCGAGAAGCTCGAGGAGGTGGGCGGACGCAACGAGCGGCACATCACGCTTTCCGGGCTGATCCTCGGCGAAAGCAGCGTGGCAGCGCTCGAGGCGCGGCTCGACGCGATGCTCGACGCCGCCTCGCTGGAGGACTACTCAGGCGTGCTCAGCCTGCGCACCGGACGGCGTCTCTTCGTGCGGCGTGATTCCTTCAAGCGCGAACTCCGGCCGGAGGAATTGGTGGGCGCCTTCACGCTGGAGCTGGCCGCGCGCGATCCTTCCGAGGAGGCCGCGGCGGAGACGCTGATCAATTGGAACATCGCCGCCTCCGGCGCGACCACAAACGTCTCTTCAGGCGGCACGGCCGACGCGCGCCCGATCATCGCCTTGACGGCGACGGGCACGCTGATCGATCCCGCGCTGAGCGACGGTGTGCACACGATGAGTTTCTCCGGCACGGTCTCGATCGGCGCCGTGCTCACGTTGGATGCCGCGGCGGGAAAGGTGCTGCTGGGCGCTACAGACGTTACGCCGTACACGACCGGACAGTTCCCGCGGATTACGCCCGAAGGCACAACGCTGACCTACACGGACGCCGTCGCGAGTTCGCACGCCGCGACAGCTGCGATTCGATTCCGCGACCGGTGGTGGTAAAGCCGGGCCGCGCTGCAACAAACCCTCCCTATATATAGGCCCTGATCGCTCCGGACGGGTGGAGATCGCTTTGAACTATCGCATCGATATTTACGACACGTGGAACCGGCGCATTGCGTCATTCGACGAGGTTCCGCTGCTTCGCGCGACGCGCTCGGCCCCCGACCGGCCCGACGTGGTACGGGGCATCCTTCCCGGAGCGATCGCCGATTTGAGCCACGGCTACCGCGTTCGCCTGTATGTTGAGGACGAATTGTTCGCTGAAGCGCCGATCACGCGGCTCACCCCGCAATGGAGCGACACACGCAAACTTGTGCTTGACCGTTTCGTGTATTACCACGAGGTCATCGAGTTTGAGGCCGTGAACGAGGCACTCGAGGGAAACACCAAGGTTTCCCGCGCGTTCATCAACCGGCCGATCCATGAGATCGTCCGGGCGGTGATCAATACCGCGATGGGCCCCGTGCATTATCTGGTCTCTCATTCGGCGTACCCCGACGGCGCCGAGCGGGAGTACGACAAGTTCAACGCACGGAAGATGGCGGCGAACGAGCTCGGGGTGGGCGGGATCACGGTGGGGCAGTGGGTCGACGCGACGCGCATCGACGCGACGGGCGCATACGCCAAGGACGGTGACACCATCGCAGGGCTGGTGGTGGACGGCGTGACGTGGCCCGATTTGCGCCTGATGATGATTGACTCCGAGGAGACCTCGCGCAACAGCCACGCCGAGAGTCTCCATGGCGAGGTCGCCGCGTGGACGAATCCCGAGTATGACGCCAGCGGGTACAAGCTCAAGGCCGAGGCGGCGAAAGATTTTCTTCAGTCACTCATTGACACGCGCGGCATCGATTTCATCGAACTCAATCCACACCGCGACGCTTCGGGCGCTTTCGACGACCGTATCGATGTATTCGGCCGCTACCTCGGTTTCGTCTACGGCGACGGCCAATGCTTCAACGCGGCGATGGTCGAGACCGGCCGCGCGGCGGTCTACCTCTACGACGACGGAAAGTACCACGTCCCCGAGATGGAGTTGAAGGACTATTACTCCTACACCGGTGTCAGCGCCGATAGCATCGAGTCCACGGCCGCCGCGCTGATTGATTACGACGTGACGGCCGGCGTCTTCGAGATATTGACTGCGCTGGCCTACGCCGCCGAGGGCTACGTGTGGTCGCTCGGGCCCGGCCTGACCGTATCGTTTCGTCGGCCTCTCCGGGCGGACCGGGTGGTGTTTTTTGATCGCAAGCAACACGCGGTGACCTTCGGTTCGGATTCGACTGTGTTGGGCAACGCGCTCGTTGTGAAGGGCGAGCCTTTCGCCGGAGTCGTGAACACGATCTACTACAACGGGCCAAGCATCGACGAGTACGGGTTTCATCTGCATTTTCTCGAGTACTTCTCGTTGGCCAATCTGGATGATGCCGGCCGTCTAGCCGCCGGTCTGCTCGAGGACATCGCCTATCCCGTGCGGGCCGGGAGCGTCGATTTTCTCTCCGGCGCGGCGGATCTGCGTTGCGGTGACATCCTAGAGCTGCGGGGCGACGGCGTCCGTCGGCTGGAACGCGAGGTCAGCGGAGAGTGGGGAGGCCGCTTTTCCGGACGTCTCGCCGCGCGCGTTACTGCGCTTACACACGAGTTTCGCGGGCGCCTTGCGACTACCGAGGCCGAGCTGACCTCGCCGCTGCGCTCGGTCGACAGTCCGCTTTCGTTCATTGTGCGCGGCCAACCTCCGGTTTCCGCGATGTTCCAATTCCGTCTCGACGATGCAGGCGTCGGGCTCGAGCTCGGCTACCACCTCGACTAACGACAAGGAGTACGGTATGGCAATCAAGGGACTTTCCTACAGCAAGACGAGCTGGGCCTTCGAAGAACGGCCCGTGGCCTCGTCCAAACTCAACCTCTGGGACGACCGCATCGAGGCCGCGCTCGAATTAGCGGAGTTTCTCCTCGCGCAGGCCTGGGGCGGCGGGAGCGGCGTGGTGCGCAAGGCCGCCGTCGACGACCTCGCGGTCAAGGCGACGGTCCCGGTGGGGCTGAGCGTGCAGGTCCGCACTGGCTACGCGTTCATCAACAACTTCGCCTACAAGCTCGCTACGGCGACATCGACGGGCATCCTTACGGGCCCCGTGAGCAACCCGCGAAAAGACCTCGTGCAGGCGCGGCTGGCGACGTGGGACATCACGGTGAAGACGGGGACGGAGGCCGTCACGCCTGTCGCGCCCTCGCCCGACACCGACTGCATCGCGCTGGCCGAGCTGTATTGCCGGCCGGGCATGACGAGCATCAAGGACACCAACGACGGATTCAACGGGTACATCATCGATGTCCGAAAATTTCTCTAGCCGCCGGAACGAGGTCCGTCTCTTGTCTACGCTCGACGGCGTGGAGATGGCGAATTTTCGCCTGCGCGAATTTGCCAACGCCGAGGGCCTGGCGATGGTTCATCCGGAGTTGTTGCTCGCGCTCGAGCGCGTCCGCCGCGATCTGAATGCGATGGCCGGTGAAAACGTCTGGGTGATCATCAAGGACGTCGTGCGCACCGAAGCGGACTTGCAACGTCTGGCCGCGCGGCTGGGCTGGACGGACGAAGGTGGGTCGGTCTCGCGCGATTCGATGCACCTGTCGAAGTACGGTGGGATAGCCGTGGACCTTGTCGCGATCGTGGCCAAGAGCCGTCACCCCGTCCCGCAGGTGACGGTGGGCGAGGTCTGCCGCCGCCATTTCGATTTTGTGAAAGATGATTACGCCAACGGCCACGTCCACGCTGACTTACGAGGGCACCTCTAAGGGAGGGTCGCGCTCCCGCGCGACCGAAGCCTCCCCGGGCGAGTGCGAGTCGGTCGTCGCGGTTCAGTTCACGTCCTCGACGGTCTTGTCGAAGGGGATCTTGCTCCCCGTGGCGTCGAGGATGTCATGAACAATCTTGAAATGGTGCGCAGTGTGCACCGCCATGAAACGCACCCACTGCTGACTCGTGAAGTTGCCAAGGATGAAATGCGGATACGTCGCTGGGCATGCCTCGATCTGCGCGCCTTTCTGCGAGAGCGCGTCCCAACATGTTTTCGCGGATTGGAGCAGCGCACGGGTCTGGTCGCGCGCGGGCGCGTCGGGCGGATGGAGCGGCGCAGGCGCTTTCGCGACCCCGCGCGGAAGCGCGCCGCTCTCCAACATCGGTATGGCAAGAGGATGCGTCGGGCCGAGGCCCACGCCTTGTTGCGGACTCGCGAGCATCCCTTCGATCCCGCGCCCGATGCCGGTCATCGCGATACCCACGTGGTGCACCTGCTTGTCCACGCCCCACGCCGAGACGGCTTCGGCTCGTGCCGCGTACAACGTTGGGTCGTCGCACAACGCCAACAACGGGCCCCACTGCCGGCCGATCGTCGCGAAGTTCTTCGTCAAGTCCCACACCATCGTCGCTGCGGTCGCCATCGCCGGTCTCCTTCTCGCGCTCGTCGCGCTGGTCTTCAGCAGTTAAACTCGCACAATCCAGGCAGGTTCCGCGAATCCCCCCATCGTGATATCTTAAGCGCCGGGGAACGACGGGGGCGCTTCGTGGGGATCGGCGTACTATTCTGGCTCTGCATCGAAGCGGGCCGCATCGCTCTGCGCGGCCCGCATCTCCGCCCACGCGAAGAAATCGGCCTCCAGTTTCACCTCGGCCTCGCACTCATCGCCCCAGTTCTCCTTTTCGTGGGATGCCGGTCGCTCGTCGTCGTCCAACTTTTCGTCCTTCTCCCCGGATCGCTCGTCGCGCTCTACGCAATGTTCAGGATCATGGAATCCGCTGCCGCTACGCGCACCGCGAGCGTGTCACGCCGTCAGCCGCTCACGGGCTTGGAACGGACGTCCCTCGCCGTCACTCTCCTCGTGTGCCTGAGCGCGCTCGCCGCGAGTATGGCCCCCGTCACGTCGTGGGACGCCACAACGGCCCATCTCGCCGTCCCCCAAACCTACGCCCGGCTGGATCGAATCCAGTTGATTCCAGGGAACGTCTACTCCGCCTACCCGCAGTTGATGCAGACCCTCTTCGCGCTCGGCGCGAACGACGCCGGCGGTACTTCAGCCCCCATCGCCTCATGGCTTCTTTGCGTTCTTGCGGCGGTCTCCGTCTACGGTCTTGGACATCGCCTCGGAGGGCGGACCGCCGGTCTTGTCGCGGCAGCGACGTTTTCCTCCGCGCCCATTTTCATCGCCCAGGCAGGCACGGTCGCGATCGACGTCCCCTTCACCGGCTTCCTCGCGTCAGCGCTCCTCGCGCTGCTGATGTGGAGCGAGACCGCGAGTCGCCGTCACCTCGTGATCGCCGGCGTGATCGCCGGCGCCGCCTGCGGCATTCGGCACACCGGATACCTGGCGGCTTTCCTAATGCTCGCGTGGGTCGCGCTCGAGGGCAAGCAGCACCGCGCGAAGTCGGCGTTCGTTTTCGCGGCCGCCGCCTTCGCCGCCTCCGCACCGTGGTGGATGCATAGCTGGATTCTCGTCGGCAATCCTGTCTACCCGTTGCTGACCTCCGTCTTCGGCGACGGCGGCATGCCCGATGTCCAAGTGACCGGCCTGCTCCAGCACGAGACTGCGCGCTCCGCGGGCCTCGTCGATCTGCTCACCTTCCCCTGGCGCATCGTCATGCAGCCGGAGCGTTTCGATGGGTGGCAGGCCTCGCCCGGCGGTCTCGTCGTGGCGCTGGGGGTGGTGGGCGTGCTGACCCGAGGGCGGATGGCGCGATGGCTCGGCGGCTTCAGCCTGGCCGGCATCCTGACTATATATTATGTGCAGCGCTTCGCCCGCTACCTGTTTCCCTTTTTCATGCCCCTGCACGTCACCGGCGCGCTTTTCGCCGTCCGCCCCGGCCCCCTCCGCCGGCCCATCGCCGGACTGCTCGTCTTCTCCTATATATATGGTCTCGGACTCGCCCTCGGGACGACCTACTACAAGTGGCCCGTCGTGCTAGGTCTCGAATCGTGCGAGCACTACTTGGCCGGCCGCGTCGAGCGCTATCCCGCCTTCCAATGGCTCAACGCGCACACGCCCGAAGACGCGACCGTCCTCACCCTCGACCCGCGCAGCTATTTCATTCACCGGAACTCCTTTCAAAACCTCGCCGCCATCGCGCAATTGAAGGACAAATCGATCGACGCGCAGTGGGAATGGATGAAGGAGCACGAAATCCGCTACATTTTCATCCCAGACGCCTACGTGGCGTCATCGCCGATATTCCGCGAGCGGGGGATTACTCCGCTGATCGACGCGTGGCGTGCGGATGCGCGCTTCCACACGGTGTACAGCGAAGACCTGCCCGATCCGCGAAGCGGGGGTACGGAACACGTCACGATTTTGGAAGTCGCCCGGGGGGACGACAGTGGCTCTGCGTGAGGTGATCGCGCGCAACACGGCCTACAACGCGCTCGGCCGCGCGTGGGAGGCGGTGGCGGGGCTCATCCTCGTCGCGTATGTCGTTGCCCGGGTCGGCGTCGAACAATATGGCCTGTGGGCCATCGTCGCCGCGTTCACGGGTTACGCCGCGCTCTTCGACCTCGGCATCGCCAGCGCCTACTCGCGCTTCATCGCCGAGCACGCCGCGCGCGGCGAGCGCGAGCGCATCTCGGCCGTGATCAGCACCGGCCTTCTGTATCAGCTCGTGTTTGGGGTCGTGTTCGTCGCCGCCGCGTGGGCCGGGGTGGACGCGCTCGTGTGGGCGCTGCACCGCTGGGACGGCGCGGGCGCGCTCGGTTCGCCCGAGGTGACGAGCGATCTCCGCTTCCTGCTGCGCTGGAGTTTCGTGCTCTTCGGCGCGACGGGCTGTCTCGCGCCCTTCATGGCGATCCCGATCGGGATGCAGCGCATGGGCGTGAGCAACGTCCTGGGCGCGGTAATGTCGCTCGTGAAAATCGGTGCGACGGTCGCATTCCTCGAACTCGGGTACGGATTGCGCGGGCTGGTGTATGCCAACGCGATTGTGACTGCGGCCTTTGCAGTGGCGGGCGCGGCCATTGCCTTTTCGGTGTGCCCATGGCTGCGTGTGGCGCCGTGGCGCGCGTCGTGGAGCGTTTTTCGGCGGCTGTTTTCCTTCGGCTGGCGCGCGCAGGTCTCGCGCCTCGCCAACCTCATCACCTTCGAGACGGATGTATTGATCATCACTTTCGTGCTGCGCGATCTCGAACTGGCCGGGCTATACAAGATCGGCCTCGAGCTCGCCAATAAGATGCGCCAGGCGCCGATCGTGATGATGAGCGCACTTGTGCCCGCGGCCGCCCAGCTCGACGCGAGGCAGGACAGCGAGCGGCTGACGCGGATGTACCTGCGCGGCACAAAGTATGTCGCCGCAGTCACGATTCCGCTCGCGGCCTTCGTCTGCGGCGGTGCGGGACTGCTCATGACCGCCTGGCAGGGCGGCGCGACGGATTTGGACGTCGCAGTCGGCGTGCTGCGCATGATGGCGGCGGGCTACGTGGCGAACATCCTCGCTGGACCGGGTATTGCCGTGTCGCTCGGCATGGGCCGCGCGGAACTGCAGATGGGCTCCGGCCTCGTCTCGATGATCGGCAATCTCGTGTTGACGGTGGCCTTTGTTTTCCTTTTCGGGTTTTGGGGTGTGCCCGCGGGCACCGTGCTTTCGATGGCGCTGTCCTGGGCCTGGTTCACGCGCGCCATGCGCGGCGCGATCGGCATCGGCGCGCGCGAACTCTGGCGCGAGGCCCTGCGTGCGCCGCTCATCGCCGCACTCGCGCCCCTCGTATTCATCGTGGCCTGCGATGGGCTTTCGTCGAGCGTGCACACGCGCGTCGTTGCCGCCGGTGTTCTCGTGGTAGCACTCTTGATTTTCACAGGGATCTACCTGGCCTTGCTGCGCCTGCAACGATGCTTCGACGCCGCGGACTTTGATTTTCTTCAGAACGTGCTGAAGCTCGGGCGGTTGCCGGGTTTTGCGGCGTGGGCCCGGCCGATCCGGCACGGCTGACATGAGCACGAAACTGACGATCGTCGTGCCAACCTACAAACGGATCGACCTATTGTCGGAATGTCTGGCTTCTCTACGCACGCAGACCTATCGCGAATTTCGCGTGATCGTCGTCGACGATGCGTCGCCCGAAGACGTCGCAGCCTGCGTGCGACGCGAATATCCCGAGGCCGAAGTCCTGCGCCAACCCGAAAACGGCGGCTTCGCCCGCGCAGCGAACACCGGCATCCGCCACGCTGCGACGCCCTTCGTCATGCTGCTGAACGACGACATGACCCTTGCCCCCGACTGCCTCGCGCGACTCATGGATGCCGCGCGCGAGAGCGGTGCAGCGATGGTCTGCCCCTTGGTGCTCTTCCGCGACGAACCGGAGACAATCTACTCCGCCGGCGACCGCATCACCCGCGGCGGCCGCCCGGAGAGCATCGGCTTCCGCCAAAAGCGCGAGGGCTTCGCCTTCGACCGCCGTCCCTTCGGCGTCTCCGCCGGCGCGGCGATCTATTCTCGCGAACTTTTCGACCGCGTCGGCCTTTTCGACGAGACCTTCGTCGCCTACTTTGAAGACGCCGATCTCTGCATGCGCGCGCGCGCGGCCGGGTTCGAGGCGGTTTGCGTGCCCGAAGCGATCGCCTACCACGTCGGTTCCGCCAGCCAGGCCGGCAGCACGGCATGGCGCACCCGCCAGTGCTACCGCAATCACGCGCTGCTGGTGCTGAAAAACCTCTCCATCGCTCAGATCATTCTTCACGCGCCGTGGATCATCGCCGAGCGCATGCACCAGTCGCGGCGGTTGATCTCGGCGTATCGGGCGGAGGCGG
>VFKU01000299.1 GCA_009885415.1 Rhodothermota bacterium | reverse complement strand
CGTGGCGCGCGCGGCGCAGTTCGACGGACTCGAAAACGCGGAGCGCATTCTCGGCTGGAACGCCGGGACCCACGTGAACCCGACCTATGCCGGCGACACGATTTACACGACCACTCTCGTGCGCGAGAAGCGTCCCGTGTCTGCGAAATCCGGCGGCATTTTGCGCGTGCAGTTGTACGCATTGAAAAACCTCGACCCCGCGAAGGAAACGATAAAACTCGCCGAAATCGAAGCAGGACGTACGATGTATCACCCGAATGTGGTGCTGGATTTGGACTATTACGTCTTTGTCCCGGGCCGCGGCGGGGCGAAGGCACAAGCATGACATCTCCGGCCAAGTCTGCTCTCGTGCGCTGCCGTTACCGGTTGAACGAGTTGACTCAGGCCCTGCGCAGCTCCACGCGCGACGGCGACGCGATCGACGGGCACCAGGTCGCCACGCGGCGGCTCGCGGGATTGGCGACGCGCTTCGAGGCGGGCGAGGCCCTGGAGCGCCACGCACACGCGGCGCAACTGTCGGGTGACGCGCACGGGCGATGGCTGGCCGAAGTGTCCAATGCATGGGCGGTCGATACTTCGATTGGCGTGGCCGAGGCCTATTGGCTGCACGGGGCCGAGTTCGCATTGACGCCGGATCTCACTTCCGGTCTCGGAGACGCCGCCGTCCTCGATCTCGTGCGCACCGCCGGGGCCGAGTCGAAGTACCGTGCGCTCGGCGCAGTGCTCATCGAAGGCGGCGCGGCGAACAACCAGCCCATCGAGCACGACACCGGTGAAGTCGCCGAGTTGCGCGCGTCGACCCGCCGCTTTGCACAGGCGGTCGTCGCACCGGAGGCCGAGCGAATTCACCGCGAAGACTTGTTGGTTCCCGAACACTTCATCCGAGAAATGTCCGCGCTCGGCTATTTCGGCATGTCCATCCCGGAGGAATTCGGCGGGGTCGGCATGTCGAACCTGTCGATGGTCGTAGCGACCGAGGAATTGAGCGCGGCCTCGCTGCCCGCAGCCGGCAGCCTGATCACGCGGCCAGAGATTCTCGCGAAGGCGTTGCTGCAGGGCGGCACGGAGGACCAGAAAAAAGCGTGGCTGCCCCGCGTGGCGAGCGGCGAGCTGATGGTGGCCGTTGCGGTGACCGAGCCGAACGTGGGCTCCGACGTCGCGAGTCTAAGTTGTCGCGCCGAGCCGCGCACGGTCGGCGGCAATGCCGGCTACGTGCTCAATGGCGCCAAGGCATGGTGTACCTTCGCGGGCCGCGCGAACATTCTCGCGCTGCTCGCCCGTACGGAACCCGATCCGAAACTTGGGCACAAGGGCCTCTCGCTCTTCATCGTCGAAAAGGACGCTTTCACGGGCCACGATTTTATTATGCGCCAGCCTACCGGCGGCGTCATGCAGGGGAAGGCCGACGCGACAATCGGCTACCGCGGCATGCACTCCTTCACCCTACAGTTTCAGGACTATTTCGTGCCCGCGGAAAACCTCGTCGGCGGCGAGGCCGGGCGCGGCAAGGGGTTTTATTTGCAGATGGGCGGATTCGCGGCGGGTCGCCTCCAGACCGGCGGGCGCGCGACGGGCCTCGCGCAGGCGAGCCTCGAGGCGGCGGTGAATTATGTGAAGGAGCGGCCGCAGTTTGGTCGGGCGATTGCGGAGTACCAGAGCACGCAGTACGAAATCGGCCGGATGGCCGTGAAAGTCGAGGCCGCGCGGCAGTTGACCTACGCCGCCGCGCGCGCGATGGACGAGCAAAGTCCGCGCGCGACGCTGCTCGCCGCGATGGCGAAACTGCTCGCCTGCCGCACCGCCGTCGAGGTGAGCCAGGCCGCGCAGGTCCTCCACGGCGGCTGGGGCTACGCCGAGGAGTACGCGATCTCGCGCTACGTCTGCGACGCGCTGGTGCTGCCCATCTTCGAGGGCGTCGAGCCGATCCTCGAAATGAAAGTCATCGGCCGCACGCTGCTCGGTGGAGCGTGATTTCGGTGGAGGAGCATGCGGCTCGTGTTCGGCCGTCTCTCCGGGACCTATTTTTAGTGACGCTTTACCCGGCGCTGAAGCGCCGGGCTACTGTCGGCCTTCCCTCCGGGGCTGGGCGAGAGGTGGAGAGTTGATGCGAAAAATGGTTATGCGTGTTGTTCGCGGTTCCCGGCCGGTTGCGATGCGGTTCGGATGACGATGCTTCCGTTCCCGAACATCATCGAAGCGCTCCGCTCGCGTGTGGACGAACACGCGGCGCGTATTGCGGTCATTGACGGCGCGGTCCGGATGACGCACTCGCAGTTGTGGCATCGCGTGGATCGCCTTTCCAATGCGTTCATCAGGGCCGGATTGTGCAAGGGCGACCGGCTGCTCGCGTGGCTGCCGAACGTGTATCAGGCGATCGAGACCGAGCTGGCGTGTTTGCAGGCCGGGGGTGTATGGGTGACGCTGAACGCGGCGCTGACCTGGCCCGAGGTTTCCTCCGTCATCGCGTCGACCGAGCCGCGCCTCTTCGTGGTCTCGGCCTCGCTCCTGGAAAAAATCCCGGCGACCGATCCGGAATCTCAGCGGGTGCTCGACCAAATGACGACCTTCGTCGTCGGAGGCGATCCGCTCGGCCATGAACGTTTCGATTACGAGTCCACGCTACGCGCGGGGGCTTCGCAGCGTCCGCGGGTGGAGGTCGGGCCGGACGATCTCTTGCGTCTACGTTACACCTCCGGCACCACCGGCAAGGCGAAGGCCGCGATGATCGCGCACTCGGCGTATCTCGCGTCGTTGGAGACCATGCTCAGCGAATTGCCGCCGCTCACCCCGGCCGACCGCGTGCTGCACGCCGCGCCGCTCACGCACGCGTCGGCGGCCTATATGTATCCCATGCTCTGGTGCGGCGGCGCGAGCGTTCTTGTGCAGAAGTTCGAGGCGGACGCGGTCCTGGGGGCGATCGAAGGCGAGCGAATCACGATACTGTTTGTCGTGCCGACGATGCTGCATCGCTTCGGCGAGTCCGCGGCCTTCAAGACACGCGACCTTCGCACTCTGCGCAGCGTGTCTTACGGCGCCGCACCCACGCCGCCCGACGTATTGCTGCCCGTGCTGAAGCGATTGCCGAATAAATTGCTGCACATCTACGGACTGACCGAAGCGCTCCACCCGGTGACGACGCTGAAGCGCGAAGAACACGTGCTCGGAAATCCGAAACTGGGCTCCATCGGCAAGCCGACCCTCCTCTGCGAAATGCGCGTCGCCAAGGACGACGGCAGCGACGCGGGCGACGGCGAAGTAGGGGAGCTGTGGGTGCGCGGGCCGATCACCATGCGCGGCTACTGGCGCGACCCCGAGGGCAGCGCGGAAATGATGCGCGGCGACTGGATCGCGACGGGAGACATCGGCTATCGCGACGCCGAGGGTTATTATTGGATCGTCGATCGCAAGAAAGACGTCATCATCAGCGGCGGATTCAACGTCTACAGTAGCGAGGTCGAGGCGGTCCTCATGGAGCACCCCGCAGTGATCGAGGCTGCGGTGATCGGCGTGCCGCATCCCGATTGGGGCGAGGAAGTGCACGCGGTCGTGACGTTGAAGCCGGGAACTTCGGCGGACGAGGCGGCGTTGATCGCGCACTGCCGCGAGCGGCTCGCGGGGTACAAGACGCCAAAGGGCGTGTCGATTGTGGAAGGCGGGCTGCCGCGAAATGCCACCGGGAAAGTGCTGAAAGCGAAAGTGGGGGAGTTGCTTCGCGAAGGTGCAAAAGGTCAAGGGCCGATTACGAGCACGATTACGAGCACGAAAGGGAATATACAATGAATTCGCTTGGACTGAAGATTCTCGATTTTACGACGCTCCTGCCCGGCCCCTTCGCGACCATGATGCTCGGCGACATGGGCGCGGACATCGTGCGCGTGGAGGCGCCGGGCCGGTGGGACATGGTGCGATCGCGTCCGCCCTTTGACGACGGGGTCGCCGCGGGCCATGCCTTTCTTGCGCGAAACAAGCGATCTGTCGCGCTCGATCTGAAGAAGCCCGGCGCGGCGGATGTCGTGAAGCGCCTGGTGAAGACTTACGATATTGTCATCGAGCAATTCCGGCCCGGCGTGATGGATCGCCTCGGCATCGGTTACGAGACGTTGGCGAAAGAGAATCCGCGCTTGATTTATTGCTCGCTTACCGGTTACGGCCAGACCGGCCCGCTGCGCGATCGCGCCGGGCACGACAACAACTACCTCTCGCTCGCGGGCGTGATGAGCCATTGCGGCCGCAAGGACGGCGGGCCCGTGCCGCAGGGCGTGCAGGTGGCCGACATCGGCGGCGGCTCGATGTGTTCGGTGATCGGCATCCTCGCGGCGGTGGTGGGCCGTCAGCAGACGGGCCGCGGGCAATACGTGGACG
>VFKU01000268.1 GCA_009885415.1 Rhodothermota bacterium | reverse complement strand
CGGATGGACGGCGCTTTTGGCCTGCGGAATCCGTCGCTCGCCGTGTATCCCGAGATCGGTGCACTCGTAGGGCTGGCGAAGACCGCCGCGCGCGAGTGGCCGGAACTCTGCACCCGCGCGATTGATCTCGCGCCGGACTTTCCGTCTGTGGAGGCGGCCGCCGAAGTCCTCGCGGACGAAGTCCTCGCGGAAGGCCCGGTCGAGACCGGCCTTGCGCCGGAGGGCACGACGACCCTCGACTTGCAGCCGTATGTTTCCGCGCCGGGCGGGAAGAACGCCATCGTGTTGACGCCGCAAGACGTGATCGTGATCACCGGCGGCGCGCGCGGCGTGACCGCGGCCGTCGCCGAAGCGATGGCGCGCGCGGGCCGACCGAAGTTGGCGCTGATCGGGCGCTCCGCGCTCCTGGTAGCCGAGCCGGAGTGGCTCGCGGCGGCGCGCGACGAGCGTGCGATCAAGAAAGCGGTTCTCGAACACGCGACAGAGAAACTTTCGCCGCAAGACCTCGAACGGCGATACCGCGAGGTGGCTGCGGCGCGCGAGGTGAATGAGACGCTGAGCCGTATCCGCGCGACGGGCGGGGAGGCGCGCTACTACGCGGCCGACGTGCGCGATACGACCCAGATGCGCGGCGTCCTGGAGCGCGTTCGCGCGGAGTTGGGTCCGATCACCGGCCTCGTACACGGGGCGGGCGTACTCGCCGATCGCCGCATCGAAGACAAGACCCTCGAACAATTCGACGTAGTCTACGGCACAAAAGTGGATGGATTACGCAACCTGCTTTCGGAAACGGCCTCGGACGCGCTGCGATTCATGGTGCTGTTCTCCTCTTCCACTGGACGCTTCGGGCGCGTTGGCCAAGTCGATTACGCGATGGCGAACGAATCGCTCAACAAGATCGCGCAGACCGAAGCGGCCCGCCGCGCCCACTGCCGCGTGCTCTCGATCAACTGGGGCCCGTGGGACGGCGGCATGGTGACCCCGGCCCTGCGCAAGGTATTCGCGGCCGAGGGCGTCGGCGTGATAGGGCTCGAGGCGGGCGCGCGATTCCTGCTGGACGAACTTAGCGCGGGCGGCGATGCGGTCGAGATCGTGGCGCTGGCGGAGGTCCAGCGGGAGATCGCAACGGCGTCCGCACTGGCCCGGCCGATGAATTCCGCGCTGACGATCGAGCTTTCGCTGGATCGTTTTCCCTTTCTCGCGTCCCACGTGATCGACGGGCATGCCGTGTTGCCCGTGGCGATGTACGTCGAGTGGCTGGCGCACGCGGCCGCGCACGCGAACCCCGGACTGCGCTTCGTCGGCATCGAGGATCTGCGCGTATTGAACGGCGTTGTGCTCGAAGGCGACGCTCCGCTCGTGCTTGAGATCGCCGCGGGGACCGCCGTGGGCGCGGAGCGTTGCAAGCGTGTGGCGGTCGAAATGCGCAGCGCGGGCCTGGGCGGCCGGCGCGTGTTGCACAGCACGGCGATCGTGCTTCTCGACGCCTCCTTCGGCGAAGGCGCGGCGACGCTCGCGGGGCGCACGCTCCCGGCGTATCGCGCCTCGCGCGACGACATGTACAACCACCAGAAACTTTTTCACGGCCCGCTCTTTCAGGGCATCCTGACGGTGGACGGCTGCGGCGAGGACGGCATCTCGATCACGGCCTCTACCGCACCCGCGCCCGAGACGTGGATCCGCGAGCCGCTGCGGCGGCGCTGGCTGGCCGATCCCCTGGCGCTCGATTGCGCCTTCCAGGCGATGATCCTGTGGAGCCTGGACCGCTTTGATACTGCCTCGCTGCCGGTCCGGCTCGGGAAATACGAACAATTCCAGACGGCCTTCCCGAAGAGCGGCGTGCGCATCGAGGCGAAAATTTCAAAGGCGACCGCCTTCGGCGCGACAGCGACGATCGAATTTCTTCACGCGGGCGACGGCACGCTCGTGGCGCGTATCGAGGACTACGAGTGCATCATGGCGGCCTCGCTGAACGCCGCCTTCCAGCGAAACCAGATCGCGCAGCCTGCACGCGAATGAAGGCCCAGGCATGAGCAACCCCCGGCCAGCCATCGCGATCGTCGGCGTGGGCGGTGTGTTTCCGGGCGCGCGCGACTTCGAGGAATTCTGGGCGAACATCGTGCACGCGCGCAGCGCCGCGCGCGAGGTCCCCGCCGGACGCTGGGCGCTCTCCATCGAGGACGCCTATGATCCCCGGCCGGGCCAGCCGGACAAGGTGTACTCGACGCGCGCGTGCTTCGTGATCGACCCGCCGGGGATGGATTCTGCGCGCCTTGCGTTGTCGCAGGACCTCCTCGCGGCGCTCGATCCCTCGACGCGCCTCCTGCTCTCGGCGGGCGTGCAAGCCTTCGATGACGCGCATATGTTGAGCGTCACGCGCGATCGCGTCGGCGTCATCCTCGGCAACCTCGCGCTGCCCACCGACAGCGCCGCCGCCCTGGCCGAGCGCGTGCTCGGGCGGACCATCGAAGAAAAAATTCTCGGCCCGGCGGACACCTCACCCGGACCGGACGTTCACCCGGTGAATCGTTTCGTCACCGGTATGCCGGCGGGCGTGCTCGCGCAAGCGCTGGGACTCGGCGGCGGCACCTTCACGCTCGACGCCGCCTGCGCCTCCTCACTCTACGCGCTCAAGCTCGCGGCGGACGAGCTACGCGCGGGCCGCGCGGACGCGATGCTCGCGGGCGGCCTTTCGCGGCCAAATGCGCTCTATACACAGATGGGCTTTTCGCAACTGCGCGCACTGTCCCCGACCGGCACCTGCTCGCCCTTCGACGAGAAGGGGGACGGCCTCGTGGTCGGCGAGGGCGCGGGCGTGGTCGTGCTCAAGCGGCTCGACGACGCGGTGCGCAACGGCGACCATATCTATGGAGTGATCCGCGGCATCGGTCTCTCGAATGACGTCGGCGGCGGGCTCCTCGCGCCCTCGAGCGAGGGTCAGCTCCGCGCGATGCGCGCGGCCTACGCCGAGGCCGGCCTCGATCCGCGCGCAATCGATCTCATCGAGTGCCACGCGACCGGGACGCCCTTGGGCGACGGCGTCGAGTTCGAGAGCCTGCGCGCGCTTTGGGGCAGCGAGGGCTGGACCGCGGGGCAGTGCGTCATCGGTTCCGTGAAATCCAACATCGGCCACCTCCTGACGGCCGCCGGTTCCGCCGCGCTCATCAAGACCTTGTTCGCGCTCAAGGAAGGCACGCTGCCGCCGACGGCGAACTTCCGCCGGGCGCCGTCCGCACTTCGCATGGAAGAGAGTCCTTTCCGCGTGCTGACCGCAGGCCGTCCCTGGACGCGCCGCGCACCCGATACGCCGCGCCGCGCGGCCATCAGCGCCTTCGGCTTCGGCGGCATTAACGCACACGTCGTCATCGAGGAATGGATGCCGGAATCGAACGCGCGGCGGACCCCGGCGAGCCCGCCCGCTTCGCGCAAACCGGCGATTGCCGTCGTTGGAATGGACGCGTGGTTCGGCCCTTGGGACACGCTGCGGAAATTTCAGGAGCGCGTGCTCGGCGGCGGCGAGGCGCACACGCCGGCGGCCCCGGCGCACTGGTGGGGCGTGCCGCAGGCCGCGTGGTTCCGCCGCGAGGGCCTCGCGCAGCGCGAGTTCGCGGGCCACTACCTCGATCGCATCGAGGCGGCCTTCGACGAATTCCGTATCCCACCGCGCGAAATCTCGGAGATGCTGCCGCAGCAATTGCTCATGCTCAAGGTGGCCTCGCGCGCGATGGCCGATTGTCGCTTCGATCCGGAGCGTGCGGATCGCGCGGGCGTCTTCGTAGGACTCGGGCTGGATTTCAACACGACGAACTTTATTTTGCGTTGGTCCTTGCTCGCCAAAGCGCGTGCCTGGGCGAAAACTCTTGGCCTGCACCTGAGCGCCGAAGAACTGGACGCGTGGGTCGCGGGCCTGCGCGAGGCCGCCGGCCCGGCGCTAACCGCGAACCGCACGATGGGCGCGCTCGGGAGCATCGTCTCCAGCCGCATCGCGCGTGAGTTGCGCTTTGGCGGACCGAGCTTCGCGCTATCGAGCGAGGAGACCTCCGGCCTGCGGGCGATCGACGTCGCCGCGCGCGCGCTCGAGGCCGGCGAGATCGATTTTGCGATCGCGGGTGCGGTGGATCTCGCCGGCGATGTCCGCGCCGTGCTCGGAGCGTTGCCCGAGAGTGACCGCATCCTCTGCGACGGCGCCGGCGCAGTCGCGCTCAAGCGCCTCGAAGACGCACAACGCGATGGCGACCGGGTTTATGCCGTGATCGATGGCGCCGGGTGGGCGCGCGCGGGCGCGGTCCCGCTTCAGAAAATTGACGACGCGCTTGCCGCACATGTGGAGAGCGCCGCATGGAGTGAAGCCGCCGTCGCCCGCGGAACGACAGGCTATCTCGACCTAGGCGGCGTCGCAGAACGCGGCGCTTCGCAGACGCTGACCGGCCACGCGGGCGCAGCTTCAGGCATGGCCGAGTTCTTGCGCACCTGCCTCGCCCTCTATCAGCAGATCACGCCTTCCCTGGACGGAAATTCGGAGTATTGGCTGCGGAACCGCGAGGATGGGCCGCGCCGCGCAGGGATGAGCGCCGCGAGCGTGGACGGCAACTACGTGCACTTCGCGCTCGCGGAGCACGATCGCGATTCCGCCGAGCGCGCCAGGGAAACGTTGCAACCGCTTGGTGCGCGCGGTGAGGGTCTATTCGCCGTCGAGGCGAACAGTGTCGAAGCGCTAAACGTCGGCCTGGGACGGCTGCGCGCCTTTGCCGAGGCGGACGTCGGCGCCATTGAGGCGCTCGCCCGGCGCTGGTGGACGTCCAATCGCGAGGACGCCTCGAAGCATTTCGCCGCGTCCTTCGTTGCGCGTCACGCGCGTGAGCTGCGCGAGCAGATCGACTTCCTGCACGCATGGCTGCGCGACACGCGGGGCCCACACACGACCGAGACGCTCCTGCGCGAGGCGCCGCCGAATGTGCGCGACCGAATCTTCTTTTCCGCCGAACCGCTCGGCCCACAGGGGCACGTCGCCTTCGTATTTCCCGGTTCCGGCAACCAGTTCTCCGGCATGGCGCGCGACCTTGGCCTCGAATGGCCGGAGGTCTTCCGCGCGCAGGACGAGGAAAACCGCCGGCTCCGCGATCAATTCCAGCCCGAAGTGTTCTGGCGCGCGGACAAGGCCGAGGCCGTGCAGAAAAATTCACAAGCCGCGCTCTTCGGACAGGTGGCGCTGGGGACGCTGATCAGCGATCTGCTGCAACGCTTCGGCGTGCGGCCGGCCGCGGTGATCGGCTACAGCCTCGGCGAGACGGCGGGGCTCTTCGCGCTGCGCGCGTGGACCGATCGCGACTTGATGCTCGAGCGGATCCACAATTCGACGCTGTTCACCGAGGACCTCGCGGGGGAATACAAGGCCGCGCGCAAGGCCTGGAGCGTGCCCTCGCATAAGTCAGTCGATTGGGCGCTGGGCGTGATCGATCGCCCGGCGAAGGTCGTGCGCGCGGCGCTGAAGGACCACAAGAAAGTCTACAGCCTGATCGTAAACACCCTGCACGAGTGCGTAGTCGGCGGCGATCCGCACGCGGTCGAGAAACTGGTGAAGAAACTCGATTGCGAGTTTTTCCCGCTGCACGGCGTGACGACGGTGCATTGCGAAGTGGCGAAGGAAGTGCAGGGGCCCTACCGCGAGTTGCACGTGCTGCCGACCGCCGCG
>VFKU01000131.1 GCA_009885415.1 Rhodothermota bacterium | reverse complement strand
ATGTTCTTTCCATGTTGTGAAAGAGCATTGACCAACGCAATGGCATCCTCCATCGCCAGGCGCGTGCCCGAGCCGATGGAGAAATGCGCGGTGCGCTGCGCGTCGCCGATCAGCACCCTGTTGCCGACGGACCAGCGCTCGTTGCGAATGCTCGGGAAATTGCGCCAGATGGATTTGTTCGACACGAGTTTGTGACCCTGCAGGGCGTCGGCAAAAACATTTTCGCAATAGGCCAGCGTCGCAGCGTCGTCCATGCGCTCGAATCCGGCGCGCGCCCAGGTTGGCGCATCGCACTCGAAGACGAACGTGCTCATCTGCGGCGAATGGCGGTAGTGGTGCGCATTGAAAAAACCCGCCGCGTTCTGTACGAACGTCTGGGTCAGCGTGTCGAATACCCGGGTGGTGCCGAACCAGGCGAACTTGTTGTCGAGCGGCTCGATCGTGGTGCCGAAATCAGCGCTCTTGCGCACCGTCGAATTGGCGCCGTCGGCGGCCACCACGAGGTCATAGCCCTGAAGGTTTTGCTTTTCTCCCAGGGTATTTTCGAATTCAATCGAAACGCCAGCGGCCTCCAGCTGGCCACGCAGCAATTCAAGAAACTTCAAACGACCGATCGCGGAGAAACCGATGCCGTCGATGACGACCGGCACCCCCCGGTGCACGACGGTGATGTCCGTCCATGCTTCCATTGCCGGGGTAATCCGGTCGTAGGTGTCGGGATCGTCGGCGCGCAGAAATTCGAGCGCACGCTCCGAGAAAACCACGCCGAAGCCGAAGGTCGAGTCGCGCGCGTTCTGCTCGACGATGCGGATCTCCCATCCCGGCAGCTGGCGCTTCACGAGATAGGCGAGGTACAGGCCGGCTGGCCCCGCGCCGGCGATGAGGATCTTCACGTCTTTCGCCCCTTTTATTTGACATATGATATGCGCACATCAAACCGCAGGAGGAAGAACCCATGAAGACCCATCGCTGGCTCGCGCTCGCGGCCGCCGCTGCATTCGTTCCGCTGCATGCCGCCGCGCAGGAAGTCACGCTGCGCCTGGTAAGCGCGTTCGCGGAGAACACCACGTACGTGAAGGACCTCGAGCCGATGATGAAGAAGCTCAACGCCGAGGGCAAGGGCGTGCTGCAGATCAACTTCATCGGCGGCCCGAAGGCGATGCCGCCGTTTGAAGTCGGCAACGCCGTGCGCACCGGCGTGGTCGACATCGGCATGAGCACCGGCGCCTTCTACACCAACATCAT
>VFKU01000373.1 GCA_009885415.1 Rhodothermota bacterium | reverse complement strand
CGCGGCGATCAGCGCGGCGTCCTTCACCGCGCGCGTCATCCCGCGCAAAGCATGCGAGGCATGCCGCGCCTGACGTCCGATCTGCGCGATTTCCTCGTGCAGCGATTTGTCCACGACTGCCATGGTCGAATTCCTCAAACGGTAGGGCGGAGCATAACTCGCCCTACCGTTTATAACAGTACCAAATTGTCCCGGTGGATGACCTCGTCAAAATCCTTGCGGCCGAGTTTTTCTGCGATCTGCCCGGTCTTCAGGCCCTTGATCGCCGACAAGTCCCCGCTCGAATAATTCGACAACCCGCGCGCAACATCGTGCCCGGCGGCGTCTCGCAGGTTCACCGCCTCGCCCGCGTCGAAATCGCCCTCGACTTGAACCACGCCTGCGGCGAGCAGACTCCGCCCCTGATTCACGAGCGCGTTTTTTGCGCCATCGTCGATCACCACGCTCCCGCGCGGCGCCTTGCCGAACGCGATCCAGCGTTTGCGATGCGCCATCGAGTTCGCCGCCTTGCCGAAGACCGTCATCGGCGCGGTCCCGTCGAGCACGCCCGAGACCACGTTCTCGCGATTCCCGTTCGCGATCACCGTCGGCAGCCCCGCGGCGCACGCGATGCGCGCGGCGGTCAGCTTGGTCTTCATGCCGCCCACCGAGGTCGCCGCCAGCGTGTCCTCCGCCGCGCTCTCCAACTCCGCAGAAACGTGCTCGACGTGCGCGATAAGTTTCGCATCGGCATGCGTCGCCGGGTTCTTGTCATACAACCCATCGACGTTGCTCAGGATAATCAGCAGGTCCGCGCCAATTTTCGCCGACACGCGCGCGGCCAGTGTGTCGTTGTCGCCGAAACGCAATTCGTCGGAAGCCGTTGAGTCGTTCTCGTTAATAATCGGCACGACGTTGCCGAAATCGAAAAGCGTGTTCAGCGTGTTGCGAATGCTCAAGTAGCCCTGGCGCTCATCGAGGTCGCGCGCGGTCAGCAACACCTGCGCGGCGTGAAGTCCGCCGCCGTAGGTCTGAAACAGCGCCTCGTAAATGTGCATCAGCCGCGACTGCCCCACCGCCGCCGTCGCCTGCTTGAGCGGCAGCGAGGCCGGCCGCTCCTTCATCCCCAGCCGATCCATGCCGCAGCCGACCGCGCCCGAAGACACAATCAGTATGTTCATCTTGCGCTGCGCCTTCAGGCGCACCACGTCCTTCACGAGGCCCTCGAGCAGCCGCCCGTCAAAGCCGCCCGGGCCCGTGAGCAGCGTCGTCCCAATCTTGACGACGAGCGTATTTACGTTAAGAAACGCGTCGGCCATCGGAGCTACTCGGCGTGGTATTCGAGTTCAGCGTCGTCAATATGAATCGTCGTGCCTTCGGTCGCGCCCAGGCGCTTGAGCGCCTTGTACACGCCCATCTTCTTCAGCTTGCGGTCGAGATAACGCACCGCCTCGTCATTGCTAAAGTCCGTCATGCGCACGGCCTTGACCAATCTCTTGCCTTCCACGATAAAGCCGTCGTCCGCGCGCCCGATCTTGAAGGCCGGCTCGTGCTCGTGTTCCTGGTAGGACTCGACAACTTCCTCGACCACGCCCGCCTTCACCCGCTCGATCGTGGCCCAGAGCACCTCGAGCAGTTCCGGCACGCCCTCGCCCGTCGCAGCCGAGATCAAGTGCGCATTCTTGAAAGTCTTCCCGCGCTTGGCATACTTCGCGCGCACTTCCGGCAGATCCGCCTTGCTAAACGCAATCACCCGCGGACGTTCCAAAAACTCGTCGCTGTATTCGGCGAGTTCATGTTCAAGCGTGCGCAAGGTCTTCGACGGCGACTCAAAGGACGGATCGATCAGAATGAGAATAACTTTCGTGCGCTCGATGTGCCGCAGAAATTCGAGGCCGAGTCCCTTGCCCTGCGCCGCGCCTTCGATGATCCCGGGGATGTCCGCCGCCGTGAAGCTGCGGAAATCGGAGAGATCCACCACGCCCAGGTTCGGGCTCAGTGTTGTAAAGGGATAGTCCGCGATCTTCGGGCGCGCAGCGCTGATCCGCGAGAGCAAAGTAGATTTTCCAGCGTTCGGCAGACCCGCGATACCGACTTCGGCGATCATTTTCAGCTCAAGATCGACCGAGGCCTCCGTGCCGGGTTCTCCGCGCTCGGCAAAACCGGGAGCCTGGTGCGTCGAATTGGTAAAACGAGAGTTCCCTCGCCCGCCCGAGCCGCCCTTGGCGAGCACGTAGCGCGCGCCGTCCGCGGAGAGGTCCGCGAGAATTTCCTGCGTCTCCGAATCGTGGACGACCGTGCCGACCGGCACCTCGATGATCACGTCCTCGGCGCACTTCCCGGCCATGTCGCTGCCCAGGCCGTGCTCGCCGCGCTTGCCCTTCCAAATGGAATGGAACCGGAGGTGGTTCAGAGAATTGATGCGTTGTGTCGCGGCCAGAATGATGTCGCTGCCGCGGCCGCCGTCGCCCCCGCTCGGCCCGCCGAAAGGAACGTACTTCTCGCGCCTAAACGCGATGCAGCCGTTGCCCCCGTCGCCGGCGGTCACTCGAATGCGCGTGCGATCGATAAACATGAGTGGGGGGCATTCCGGAGCGAGTCCCGCTTAGGCTTCCGCCGCCGCGAGCACGTCGATGCGCTGCCGGCCCTTGGCGACCGACGCAAAACGGACCACGCCGTCCTTGAGCGCGAAGAGCGTGTCGTCGCTGCCGATACCCACGTTGCGCCCCGGATGAAACACAGTGCCGCGCTGGCGAACGAGAATGTTTCCCGCGCGTACTTCCTGCCCGCCGTAGCGCTTTACGCCCAAGCGCTGCGAGTTCGAATCGCGACCGTTCCGCGTGCTTCCGCCCGCTTTCTTGTGTGCCATGTCCTTACTCCTTCATCGTCCGCGAATCGGCGGCGCTCAGACCGTAATCTTCTCGATCGTCAGTTGGGTGTATGACTGCCGGTGCCCGTAGGTCCGGTGATACTGTTTGCGCCGCTTGTATTTGAATACGCGGACTTTCTTGGCCCGGCCCTCGCCCGTCACGCGGCACATGACCTTCGCCTTCTTCAGCTTGGCCTCGTCGAGCACGCCGCCGTCGTCCTTGCCGACGAACTTCACGTCGCTCAGCTCGATCTGGTCGCCCATCGCCGCTTCCAATTTTTCCACTCGAAGGATGTCGCCTTCGCTCACCCGGACTTGTTTGCCACCGGTCGCCACTACCGCATACATCGTCGTCGTCTCCATCGTTGTTCGCGCTGCGCCATCGGCGCCGCACGAATCGCTAATTCAAAAATCGCCTAGTGCGCCGGGGTGTCCGCCGCATGCGCATGACGCGCCACAAAAGCCTCGGCCGCCAGCCGCAATTCCGCCACCGCCGACAGCGAAGCCAGGTAACTCGACTTCGCGTTCCGCGGCGACGGCAAATTCTCCGTCATCGCCGTCAAGCGGCCAAACGCACCCTCGGCCACCACCTCGTGGATATTCATCGAAATATCCGGATCCGCAATCACCCGCACGCGCGTCTCGTCCGGACCAATGCCCGCCAAGCTCAGCGACGCCGCGACATTCACATTCTGCGGAAAGGCCTTCACGGCCTCCCGCGCACTGCCTTCAAAAACCACCATCGCTTCATCCAGCCCTTGCAGGCTGATGCCGCGCTCGCGCAAATACGGAGCCCCGGCCAATCCCGCCGGCGGCTTGCGCGTCGTCAGCGTCACCGAATGAAGGCCCGCTTCCATCGCCGCGCGAATACCGTCAAAGCCGCACAAGGCGCCCGAAGGCAAATGCACCTGGATGCCGCTACGCTTCGCCTCCTCGTACAGCGACATATTCTCCAACAAACCGCCCACGCTCATAATCAAGCAGTCCGTCTGATGGCGAATCGCCGCCTGCAGCACATCCTTCACCGCGCCCGCGCCCGCACACTCGACCAGGTAATCCACCTTGGCCGCGTTCTCATCGAGCCCGCAAACATCGGCGTCCAACTGAAACGTCCGCAGCAGCACTTTCGCGCGCTCGACATCGACGTCCGTCAGCGCCGCCACCTCCGCCAAGATATCGCCCTTCTGCACGGCGATGCACAGGTCGGCGCCGATGTTCCCGCAGCCGACAATGCCGAATTTCATCTTGGTGGAATGAGCGCTCATGGTCCCGCACAAAAAAGCGCACCCGCTCCCACAAGGAGACCGGATTGCGGCTCAGGTCAGACGCCGCTGCACGAAACGGCAAGCGGCACAACCTGCGGATGCTAACACACGCTTCCCGCGCAAGTCAAAACCACACCCGGACTTAGGACGAAGTGCGCCGTGCGCATAGACCCCGGCTTTTGCTAAGCTCAGCGCGCCAAAAAAATCATTTCCCGTTTCCCGCCGGGTGCCTGTAACATTCGTCTCGGCAACCCCAAGCGCCTGAAGCAGAAGCCCCAAAGGGGCGCTCTACGGTAGCCCAGAAGCGACGCCCTGGGTCGGCGACGGACGAGAAGACATTATAGCCCTGAAAGGGCGATCTAAAACCCTTTTTTGAGAAGCTCCAATAATAAAGGCGATCCCAAAAATCCATGAAGGCCCATCAGAAAACCGGCATTTTACTGATCAACACCGGCAGCCCCGACAGCCCGGCGGTCCCGGACGTCCGGCGCTACTTGAAACAATTCCTCTCCGACCCCCGCGTCATCGACATCCACCCGCTCGCGCGCTGGCTCCTGGTGAACTGCATCATCCTCCCCACCCGACCCAAAATTTCCGCCGCCGCCTATAAATCGATCTGGACCGATCGCGGCTCGCCCCTACTCTCGAACAGCGAAGACTTCTGCCTCGCCCTGCGCAAGGAACTCCCCGGCACTCTCATCGAGATCGGCATGGCCTACGGCAAGCCCTCCGTCCCCGCCCAGATGGACGCGCTCATCGCCCAAGGCGCAACGCGCATCCTCCTCGTCCCGATGTTCCCGCAGTACGCCTCCGCCACCGTCGGCTCCGTCCTCGAACTCGCCTACAAAACCGCCGCGCATAAACTAAACGTCCCGCCGCTCGCCGTCCTGCCGCCGTTTTACGAGGAGCCCGAATTCCTCGACGCCTGGGCCGCCGTTGCGAAACCCGAACTCGATCGCTTCCGCCCCGACCACATCGTCATCAGCTTCCACGGCCTGCCCGAACGG
>VFKU01000162.1 GCA_009885415.1 Rhodothermota bacterium | reverse complement strand
TGGGTGACGTCACCGCTATCGGGGAGGATGGTGGGTACTTCGACCCAGGTGGTCTGGCCGGGGAAGGAGGGGCGCGAGAAGATTTTGTTGTTGCGGATCGTGCCTTCGGTGCCGACGAGGTTGATGTTGAAGACGTAGGGCTGGATGCACTCGATGCACGAGGCGACCTTTCCGACGCGGCCGTCGCGGAATTTTAGGATGGTGACGGTGGTGGGCGGGTATTCGTATTGCGCGAAGTCTTTGCCGCGTCCGAAGGCGCTGTATTGAAAGACCTCGGCGACTTCGCCGCCCATGAACCAGCGTAGCGCGTCGAGCGCGTGGCAGCCGGCGGAGAGGAGCGAGCTGCCGCCGATGTCCTTCTTGATGTTCCAGTGAAACTGGCCGTACCAGGGGCCGATGCCGTGGAAATAGTCGACCTCGCCGTAGAAGACGTTGCCGACGGCACCGGAGGCAAGTTGGCGCTTGATGATATCGAAGAGCGGGTTCCAGCGCAGCACAAAGCTGACGACGGATTTTACGCCTGATTCGCGGACGGCGTCGTGGATCGCGCGGATGTCGGGCAGCGTGGTGGCCATGGCCTTTTCGAGGAGGAGGTGCTTGCCGGCGCGCGCGGCGGCGACGGCTTCTTCGCGGTGGAGGTTGGGCGGCGTGGCGATTGAAACGATGTCGAGGCCGTCGTGGCGGAGCATTTTTTGGTAGTCGTCGTAGAGGGCGCACTGGAGGCCGAGTTCGGCGGCCTTCGCGCGCGCGCTGTCGAGGGTCCGGCCGCAGAGCGCGAGGACCTTGGTGCGCGGGTTCGCTTCGAAGGCGCGGACGTGTTCTCCGGAGACCCAGCCGGTGCCGACGATGCCTACTCCGAGAGTTTTCATGATTCCGAGTCCTCGATGAGCGCGTGGGTTAGCGTGGATACGCGATTGCTACACGACTATACTTTCGCGCGGGGCCGGAAGGGAAACGCGAGGCTCTGGGGCGAGGCCGGGAGCTTCGCTCCCTTCGTGAAAGCGGGAGCTACCGCTCCCGCAGTCCAAGGAGTCACGGGAGATTTGCGGTGACGAAGCGCGTGGCCTTTGCGATTGCGGCGCATCCGGACGACATCGAGTTGATGATGGCCGGGACGCTGGCGTTGTTGGGGCGGGCGGAGTTTGCGTTGCATGTGATGAATATCGCGGACGGGTCGTGCGGGTCGATGGTGGAGGATGGGGCGGCGACGGCACGGCGGCGGCT
>VFKU01000531.1 GCA_009885415.1 Rhodothermota bacterium | reverse complement strand
TGGTCCGATGGATCGCAGGGCACGGCTCTCGACCGTCAGCACGTGTACGCGCGCGGGAGCGCCCTTCGGGCCGCCAACGAAGGCGACTTCGCCGGAGGGCGGGCCGGCGGCGGCGAGGCAGAGCAGGAACGCGGCGATCATCGCGCGATTCTATGCGGTGGCGTGGCTGCGGTTAAACTGCGGCCCGAAAACCTCACGACTCGAAAGCGGTCAGCGCGCGGCGGATTTCCTCTGGCAGCGGGACGGACTTGGGGATTTCGAGGTCGACCCACACCGAAATAGACTGGCCCTCGGCGACGAGCGTGCCGGTCCCGGCGAGGTAGAGCGCGTACGCGAGGTGGACGGTCTTCTCGCGCAATTCGCTGCATCGCACGCCGAGTTCGAGTATAGAGGGATGAAAGACCTGCTGGCGGTAGTTGCAGGTCTGCGAGACGACGGGGATGCCCCATTTCCCCTTGACGCGCAACGCGGAGAGGCCGGCTTTCTCGAAGTAGTCCGTGCGGCCGACTTCAAAGTAAGTGAAATAGACGCTGCTATTGACGTGGCCCATCGGATCGAGATCGCGAAAGCGCGTGGGGATGCTCGCCCAGAGCTTGAAGGCATCGCGGCCAGTGGCGGCGGAGAGTTCGGGGGCCACGCTTAGTTCGCGCGCTCGGGGCGGCGCTGAAAAATGAACATGTGCTGCACGGGGAGGAACTCCTGCAAGTCCACGAGCTCGAAGCCGGCGGCGTTCCATTCGGCGAGCACTTGTTTGACCGTCATGCGGTGTTCGGGCTTGATGTGCGAGGCCTGGCGGAATTTTTCGGCGCGATACTCGAGCAGACAGACCTTGCCCGTGGGCGAGAGCGACTCGAGCATCTTCGCCAGCATCGGCTCGGGGTGCTGAAATTCGTGGTAGACGTCGGCCATGATGATCCAGTCCACCTTGCCTTTGGGGAGTTTCGGGTCGGTTTCGTCGCCGAGGATTGGCACGATGTTCTCGATCTTCTCCTTCGCGGAGAGCTGCTGCATGAGGTCGAGCATTTCCGGCTGGATGTCTTCCCCATAGACCGTGCCGCCGGGCAGGACCTTGGGGGCCATTTTTCGGGCGTAGTAGCCCGTGCCGCAGCCGAGATCGACAACGATCATGCCCGGCTTGAGGTCCATCGCGGCGATGACCTCGAGCGGCTGTTCTTCTTCCATGCGGCCGGGCCGTTCGAGCCATTCCGCGCCGTGATAAGACATGACGGGCGCGGGGACGCGCGGGGCGGGTTGTTCCTGGGCGCGGAGCGGCGCGGCGCCCAGCCCGGCGGCGGCGAGCGCGGCGGCCAAGAGCGCGGTCGCACGACGGAATCGAAGCATGAGCGGGGCCCTCGGCTTTAGGAACTTCGCATCGAGTGTAGGCGATGGGCGGAGGCGGATCAATGGCCGCCGGTGGTACACTGGCGGTCAACGAGGCCGCGAAGACACCGGCCGAAGGAGGGCGCATGGCGCGCCGGCGCGTATATCTGACGTATCTGGGCGACGTGATGAAGGAGCCCATCATTTACGAGCTTGGGCACAAGTTTAAGCTCGTCACGAACATCCGCGGGGCGACGATTAAAGACGACATCGGCCTGGTCACGCTGGAAGTGAGCGGCGATGAAGCGGAAATCGAGCGGGGGCTCTCGTGGCTCGCGGGCAAAGGCGTGAAGGTCGAGCCGATCGAAATGGAAGACTCCGCGTAGTTCAGGGCACAGTTCCCCGGTCCAATCTCTCCAGCAACGCGCGCGCCTTGGCGTAGGCCGGGTCGGCGCGGAGGGCGGCTTCGGCCTCGCGGCGCGCCGAGGCGGCATCGCCTAACGCCATGAGCGCCGCCGCGAGATTAGTGCGGGTGACGGCGTCTTCCGGCGCGATCGCGAGCGCGCGACGCGAGAGTATTTCCGCCTGGCCGAATTCATTTCGCAGCAAATGCAGCGCGCCGAGATTGCTCAAGGCGTCCGCGCTACGCGGCTGTAATTCGAGCGCGATACGGTACTGCGATTCCGCTTCGGGGAGCGAGCCTTCGCGCAAGAACCAGTTTCCATAGTTCACATGAGCGTCGGGCAGCGCCGGGTCGAGTTCGATCGCCTGTTCGAAATTGCGTCGGGCAGCAGGCATCTGGCCGAGATCCATGAGCACGAGGCCAAGATCGTTGTGTGCGGCCGCGTCGCCGGGCCGCAGCAGAATCGCTTCGCGAAGGGTATGCGCCGCCTCGTCGAAACGGCCCAGTTTGCGCAGCGCGCGGCTAAGGTTGCGGCGATTGCCGATGCTCCCCGGTTCAACGGCGAGCGCGCGCCGGACCGTGGCGATGGTGTCTTCGTAACGTTTGGCCTGGAGATAGGCCTCGCCGAGGTTGCCGAGCACCACGGCGTTCGAGGGGCTGATAGCGAGCGTGTATTCGTAGAGCGTGATGCTGTCGCGCCAGCGCGCCGCTTGCGTGTGCGCCGCGAGGCCCAGGGCGGCGATCGCGGCGAGACTTGCGGCGGCCAGGGGAATCCGTGCGCGCGGGACACGGTCGGCGAGGTCCGCGAGGGCCCACGCGATCGCAATGAAGATGCCGATGTGCGGGACGTAGGTGTAGCGATCGGCCATGGCCTGCCCCCCCACTTGCACGAGGCCGATGACGGGCACGAGCGTACCGAGATACCACAGCCACCCGGCCAGGAAATACGGCGCGCGGACGCGGAGCCGCCACGCGGCGGCGGACGCCGTGATCAGGAGCGCGGCGGCTCCGGCGATTTGCGCGGCGGACAGCGCGTGCTTGGGGTGCGGATAGTAGGGGATGAGATCGCGCGGCCAGAGCGTAAGGCCGAGGTAGCGGACATAGGCGACGACGGCGTTGTTGATGCGCGTGCTGATGCTGAGCAGGTCGGTGCTGGGGAGCGCGTCTGCGCCGCGCTGCGCCAAAAGCGTGATGCCTGAGATCGCCACGACGAGCGTGAACAGGGGCAGTTTTTCGACGGCGAGGCGGAGCCACGCTCGGCGATCGGCCCAGCGGAACGTGACGCGGCCAAGGGGCCAAAAATCGAGTATCAGCAGAAGGCATGGAAGCGTGACAAGCATCGACTTTGCCGCGAGGCCGCACGCGAGCAACACGAAGACAGCGAGGTAGCTGCGGAGGCGCGGCCTGCGCGCATAGGCTGCGTAGGCCCAGAGCGCGAGCAGGCCGAAGAAGGTGCTGACGACGTCTTTGCGCTCGGAGACCCACGCGACCGACTCGACGTGGAGCGGGTGGACGGCGAAGAGGGCCGCGGCGAGCGCGCTGGGCCAGGTGCGGCGCGTGAGCGCGTGCAGCGCGAGGAAGAGCAGCGCGGAATTGACGGCGTGGAAGAGGAAATTTGTGACGTGATACGCGCCGGGATCGAGGCCCGCGCGCTGGAAATCGACGAGGTAGGTCATCAGCGTGACGGGAATGTAGTTCGCGACGTGAAAACTGGTGAAGGCCCAGCGAAGGCCGGCGGGCGTGAGCCCGTGTTGCAACTGCGGGTTCGTATAGAGTACGGGATCGTCCAGATTGATGAAGTCGAAGCGGGCCGTCTGCGCGTAGACGGCGCAGGCGGCGGCGAAGAGCGCGGCGGCGATCGCGATGCGAAGGGCGAGAGGCGATTTCATCGGGCCGGTAGTTTAGCCGTTTCGACGAAAGGACAAAATCCTTGGACAGGATTTACAGGATTAACATGATTTTTCGGACCAGCATTTCTCGGCGGTTGTTCAGAAGTTGTCCCCATCTTGTAAATCATGTAAATCCTGTCCAAGAACTTTCCCTGTTATTTGTCGAGGAATGTACCTGATGTCCGGTCAATTGGGTGAGGTCGTGCGGCGGATTGACGCGGCGAACGCGGCGGATCCGAAGGGCGGGGCGGTCGAATACGGCCGTCGGATGAGCGCGTGGGTGGCGCGGCTGCGGCCGGACGCGCCGGAGGAGTTACAGATCGCGGCGCGCGGGCAGCACATTCGCCGCTGGGAAATCCCGCGGTCCGATTTCCCGATGGACACGCCGGGATACCACAAGTGGCGCACGACCTTGTACGCCTTCCACGCGGACCGGCTCGCGGAGATCATGCGGGACTGCGGCTACGACGACGCGGACGCGATCGCGCGGGTGCGATCCATCGTGCAGAAGAAGCGTCTCAAGAGCGATGCCGATGCGCAGACCTTGGAGGACGCCGCCGCGCTCGTGTTTCTCGAACACGACCTGGCGGAGTTCGCCGAGCGGCCGGACATGACCGAGGAGAAACTCATCGACATCTTGCGCAAGACTTGGGCGAAGATGTCGGAGGCGGGGCATGCGGCCGCCTCGGGT
>VFKU01000100.1 GCA_009885415.1 Rhodothermota bacterium | reverse complement strand
TGGCGGTCGTCAGCGGGCTGGCGGGCCCGCGCTATCTCGATGAGGCGCCGAAGGCATTGAATGGGGTGTTGTTGACGGTGCATGTCGGGCTGGTGTTCCTCTCGTTTGCACTCTTCTTCGTCGCGAGCCTCACCAGCATGGCCTATGCCGTGAAAGCGCAGCGCCTCAAGCGGCGTGCGACGGGCGGATTCGCGACACGACTACCTTCGCTCGAACTGCTCGACGGCACCTTGCTGCAACTCATTCGCGCGGGCTATGTCTCGTTCGTGGTGACGGCGCTGCTCGGCCTCGGCTGGGCCTGGGCGGAGCGGGAGTTGTTGGGCGAGTACTGGTTCATATCGCCGAAAATTATTTTTTCCTTCGTGATGGTCGGACTCTACGCGGTGAGTTTTCACGGGCGGCGTTTCGGCCTCTTGCGCGGGCCGAAACTGGCCTACCTGGTGTTCTTCGGTTTCGCTACGCTGCTGGCGGCGTATCTGATCATGGGATTGATTCAGGTGGGCGGCGCCTCCTTTTGGGGGAATGCGTCGTGAGCTTGGTCGTCTCTGGCCTCAACCATCGCACGAGCGAGCTGGCGCTGCGCGAGCGGCTCGTCTTCTCCGAGGAGGCGCTGCCGCGCGCGCTCAAGGCGCTGCGCGAGCGCATCGAGGGCGCGGGCGCGGTAATCCTGAGCACGTGCAACCGCTCGGAGGTCTACGTCAACCACGCGGGCGATCCGGCGTATCTGCATCACGAAATCCGCGCCTTCCTCTGCGATTGGCACAGTATTGCGCCGGGCGATCTCTCCCCTGCGCTGTATGAGTACGCCGATCGCGAGACCGTGGGGCACCTGTTCCGCGTCGCCGCGAGCCTGGACAGCCTCGTCATCGGCGAGCAGCAAATTCTCGGACAAGTGCACGAGGCCTACCAAGTCGCGCACCGGGAGCAGACGACGGACAAGGTCGTCAATGCGCTGTTTCAAAAAGCCTTCACCGTCGCCAAGCGCGTGCGCTCGCAAACGAGCATCGGCGAAGGAAAGGTCTCGGTAAGCTCCGTCGCCGTCGATCTCGCCGTGTCGATCTTCACCGACCTCTCCGGCGCAACGGTGCTGGTGATCGGCTCGGGCGAGATGAGCGAGCAAACGCTGCAACACCTTGTCGATCGCGGCGCTGGGCGGGTGATCGTCGCGAACCGCACGATCGAGAATGCGCAGGCACTCGCGCAGCGCTTCCACGGCGAAGCGATCGCGCTGGACGCGCTCGAGTCGCGGTTGCACGAGGCGGACATCGTAATCAGTTCAACCGGCGCGCCGGGGCTTGTGCTGCACGCGGACCAATTGCAGTGGGCGCTGCGCCGGCGTTCGCAGAAGCCGATGTTCCTTATCGACATCGCCGTGCCACGCGACATCGACGCCGCGGCGAACCAGCTCGACAACGTGTATCTCTACACGATGGACAATTTAAAGGAAGTGGCGGATCGCAACATCGAAGCGCGGCGCGACGAAATCGATCGCAGCCTGGAACTGGTGGACGCCGGGGTCGAACAATTCTGGCGGTGGCTGCGCGGGCTGGCGGCAGAGCCGACGATTGTTTCGCTCTCGAAGGAATTGGATGAAATCCGCCGGCGGGAACTGGAGAAAACGCTGGCGAATTTGAAAGGGCTCACGCCGGACCAGCGTGAAGAGGTGGAGTATCTGACGAAGCGGATCGTGAGCAACATCTTGCAACGGCCGCTCGCGGAAATAAAACAGGAGGCGCACGAGGAGGAGCACGGCAGCGTGCTCGCCGCCGTCCGACGCCTCTTCGGACTCAAAGAGGGCGGCGCGTGAGGGACCGCGTCGTTATCGGCTCGCGCGGAAGCCGCCTCGCGCTCGTGCAGTCAAACTACATCGCCGCTCTATTGCGCGAGGCCGCTCCCGGACTCGTCGTCGAGATCGAGACCATTTCGACGCGGGGCGACCGGATTCTCGATCGGCCGCTCGCGGAAATCGGCGGCAAGGGCCTCTTCACGGAAGAGCTCGAAGCCGCCTTGCGCGCAAAGACGATCGACCTCGCCGTGCACAGCCTCAAAGACCTGCCCGTGCAAGACCCCGGCGGCTTGACCGTCGGCGCGATTCCAAAGCGCGCCACGCCGAATGACGCGCTCGTCGCGCGCGACGCCAAAACGCTGGAAGAACTCCCGCAGGGCGCGCGCGTGGGCACGTCGAGCTTGCGGCGCAAGGCGCAACTCTTGCTGAAGCGCAAGGATCTTCAGATTGTGGACCTGCGCGGGAACGTGGACACGCGCATCGCGAAGGTGCTCGAACGCGGGGAGCTCGATGCGGCAGTGCTGGCCTGCGCGGGGCTCGAACGCATCGGGCGCGCGGACGTGATCGCGCAGGTGCTGCAGGCCGACGTCATGCTACCGGCGCCGGGCCAGGGCGCGCTGGGAATCCAGTGCCGCGCGGACGACACGGAATTGCTGAACCTGCTCCGGCGGCTGGATCACGGGGACACGCGCGCGGAAGTGACGGCAGAGCGGGCGCTGCTCGAAGCGCTCGGCGGCGGATGCCAGGCGCCGATCGGAGCGCTGGGGAAGATGATCGCTGGGCGGCTCAGGCTAAGGTGCGGAGTGTTCTCCCTCGACGGCGGACCCAGCATCAGCGTCGAAGTCAGCCCCACGCCCGGAGCGCCCCGGAGAATGGACGGCGACGCCGTCCGCACCGTCCTCGAAGCCCTGCGCGAACGAGGCGCGGACAAAATCATCGCGCAGTATCGATGAGCGTTCCACCGGACAAACCTCTCGCGGGCAAAAAGGTCGTGGTGACGCGCGCGCGCGAACAGGCGGGCAAGTTCGCGCAGATGTTGGAAGATCTCGGAGCAACGGTGATCGAGTTTCCGACGATCGAGATCCGGCCCGTGCAACCGCCGCCGTCGATTCCCCCGCTCCGCGATTTCGACTGGGTGATCGTGACCAGCGCGAACGCGGGAAACGCATTTCTCGACGCGCTCAGCGGTGCGCATCCCGACGGCGACCTACGCAATTGCCGCGTGTGTGCGATCGGGCCGGGCACCTCGACGGCGCTGCGCAAGCGCGGCGTGAAGGTGGATCTCGTACCGGGGGACCACATCCAGGAAGGCATCGTCGAGGCGCTCAAAGACACCGACCCGCTGCTTGCCGGCAAGCACATCCTCCTGCCGAAGGGCGATCTCGCGCGCGAATATCTCGCTGAAGCCTTGGGCAAACTCGGCGCGAAGGTCATCGAAGTCGTCGTTTATCGCACCATCGGCGTCGAGGCCTCGGCCGACGCGGTGCGCGCGCTGCTCGAATCCGCGCCGGACGCGATCACCTTCACCAGCGCCTCGACCGCGCGGCACTTCGCGCGAATCGCCGGCGCGGAGGGCCTGACACGTCTCGCCGGTGCCGTCTTCGCCGCGATCGGCCCCGAGACCGCCGCCGAAGCCCGCGCCTGCAACCTGCGCGTG
>VFKU01000255.1 GCA_009885415.1 Rhodothermota bacterium | reverse complement strand
CGGGCAGCCACGGCCACCCATGCAGGCCGAAGGCCGCATCGACGCCATCGAGCACGCCCTCCTCGACCATAAAGCGCCCACCCGCCGCGTTTTCCTCGGCCGGCTGAAACACGAAACGAACCGACCCGCCGAGTTCGTCGTGGTGACGCTGGAGCGTCTGGATCACGCCGCAGAGATTGGCCATGTGTCCGTCATGCCCACAGGCGTGCATACGCGAAGGGATTGTCGAGGCGTAGGGCAGGCCCGTCTCCTCCTGAATCTCGAGCGCGTCCATGTCGCTGCGTAGGAGCACGCGCTTCGGTCCGCGGCCTGAGATTTCCGCGACGATCCCGGTGCCCTTGCAGTAGCCGCGCTTGTAGGGCACGCCCACCTCGTCCAGAAAACGCGCGATGCGATCCGAGGTCCAGCGTTCCTCGAAGCGAATCTCCGGGTGCTGGTGCAATTCATGCCGGAGCGAGACGACTCCGGGGATCACTTCGGCGATCGTCTTTCGCAGTGTTTCGGTCGCAATGGTCATACATCGACTCCACGTGGACGCGGCCCCAGCATACGCCACCGGGGCCCGGCCGCGGTCACATCCCAATTTCCGGAAAATTCACCAGGTTAATCTGCACCACGACGTCCACATTGGATTGCCGTGCGCGCAGCCCGAGCGCCACTTCCCAATCGTGCAGCTTGTGGCGGACCCAGTACGACTGGCGCGTCAATTCCTCGCGTTCGATATCGTAGCGCTGTTCGAAAGCGGCGGACCACCGGCCCGAGATCCGGTAACCCAGGCCGTACAGGATTTCCTGATTGAGCACGTTGTCGGCCGATTCGGTGTAGGCGAAGCCCAAGCGCCCGTTGACCCGGTTCTTACCAAGCTTGTCGTCATAGAAAATATACGTGAGCACGCGGCTGAAATCCTCGCCCGGGAGGCCGGGCTGCTCGTTCACCTGATGGAGTTCGCCGATCGCTTGCAGGCCCCAGGCCGGCCGCGGGCGCACTTCGAGACTCAGTTCGTAGTCGTTCGAGCGAATCGCCTCGTTCTCGAGATCGTTGCCCTGGTACAGCGTCAGCCGCGTCACGGGCCAGACCTCGCCGGTCGAAGCGTTCTTCCCCAGCACGATATTGTCCAGCGTGCTTTCGACGCGGAACCGGCCCGGGCGGCTGTCGAGCGCGTCGAAGCGCGGCGTCTCCTCCGCGGCCACCGTAGCGTCGGGACGAAAACTCAGCGTCGCCGAAGGAAGAATCAGGTGCTTGAACCCGGTGAAGTTCCCGAGGCCCGCAAAGGATCGTTGCATACGCGCCTGGGCCGTTACGCCGACAGTCGTCGTGCCGCGGAAAGCGCCGCTGCCGTCGTCGAGCGTATTCGAATAGTGGGTGCCCTCCGCTTCGAAGAAAGGCAGAATGTTCAACCCGCGCGCGACATTCCAGTCGTAGGAAAGGCGGCCCACGGTCAGGGTCCGCGCCGCGCCGATCGTCTCGGGCCGGGTCTCGTAATACCCGGCCGCGCCGTCGAAGGTGCCGTAAAATCCGGCGCCGAGTTCCCGCTCGAATAAATGAAACGTCAGCTCGGGCAGCTTCTGGGTCTCCTCCGTGAACCCGTGCAGGGACGGCGCCACGGACGCGGTCGCCATGTATTGCGGCCGCGTGTGCGCGATACTGGCGAAAGTCCGCGGACCGGAACGATTTTCATAGTCATCGCGATGAAAATCCTTGATCACCTCGGGGTCGTACCATTGCTCCCACTGCCCGAGCAAGACCGTGTCGGGGGTCAGTTCCTGCCGGTGGTACCAGTGCGTGTAGCCGTTGTCCTGGGTCGTGTAGAGCGTCTCGAACTCGCCGCGGCTACGAAACATCGGCGACGCGGGATCGTTCATGTAGTCGTATTCCCCGTCCAGGCCGATGCCGGTCCCCTTTCTCGCGGTCGCATAAACGCGCGGCGCAAGTTCCACGTTCGGCGTCACGCGGAGCCACTGCGCAACGTTGATGAAACCGCCCAGGCTGGATGCACTGCCGAAGTCGAGCTCGGTGCCAAGCCGGCGCTCGCCCGGAAGCAGAGATGAAGTCACGCGCGGCACATAGAGCGGGGTCTCCATCTTGCCGATCTGAAGGCGCGCGCTCGAGACGACGAGTTTATCGCCGCCCTCGGATTCGACCCGCGAGAGGCGAAGGCGGTAGTGCGGCGTAGGCAAGTCGCAGGTGGTGACCCACAGGTCCTCGCCGAGAATCTCCGACGGCCCGCGCAGAT